>JADGPS010000040.1 GCA_017882285.1 Paludibacter sp.
TACCGGAATTCAAATCTGGACTCAACCGGAGCTGAAATTAATGGTCAGGAAATTATTCGGGTTGGTGATAGTGGAACCTCGATGACAACAGCTTCGGTTACCGTTGAAGGTAATTTTTTTGAGCATTGCAACGGCGAAATTGAAACCATATCCAATAAATCGTGTGGAAATTATTTTTCAAACAACGTATTTTTCGAATGTAAAGGGATGCTCACACTTCGGCATGGTAATTTCGCCACGGTTGAAGGGAATTATTTCTTCGGTAATGGTGTTTCCAATTCCGGTGGAGTCAGGATTATTGGCGAAAACCATAAAGTGTATAATAATTATTTTGATAAATTGCGAGGAACAGACTATCGTTCAGGAATTTGTATTGTAAGAGGGAAATTTAATTCGTTGGCAAATGAGTATTTTCAAGTGAAAAATGCGATGGTAGCATTCAATACTTTTGTAGATTGTAGCCAGGCATTCAGTATAAATTACAATAGCAGCAGTTCCTGTACAATGCCTCCAATTGGAACTGTCATCGCTCATAATCATATTTATAACACTTCCTCTTCAAATACGAATGTGTATGTCGATCAGACCAATTCCATCGGAATGGATGTCACATGGAAAAACAACCTGATGAATCAGGGGAAATACACTAATTTTTCTTACAATTCTTCACAGGTTATTGTAGGTCAGGATGCCAAAATGGCCTTAGCCGGAACAACCATTACTATGTATGAGCCGGGAACCGGTTCTGCATTAGCAAATTACACAACAACTGAGAATAACGATGTTGTCAGCGATATTCGTGGTCGCGATCGCGGAACAACGGCTAAACTGCCGGGTGCCAGTCAGCTTTCGGGAACAGTTACACGAACGATGCCAAACAGAACAACTGTTGGTGCTTCCTTTTTCAATGGTCAGTTTACCGATATAAAATCTATTCCTGAAAACACGAATTTTAAATCATTTGTAACAAATAAAAAGTTAATTATCAATACTATAACTTCGGGATGGTTGAGTATCTACGATACATTAGGAAAAAATATACTTCAACAGAACCTTACGGAAAAAACTTCAACCTGTAATTTGCCAAACAAAGGTATTTATATACTCAGCTTTGTTGGAACAAATGGAAATCACTATTCTGAAAAAATTATTGTCGATTAAAATGTATAAATCACCTGTTTTGAAAAAGATAACATTCGTAATGCTGGCAATCTTTATTGCTACTTTAACTACTTCTGCAGTTCAGCATCCGGGTTTATTTCTGACACCAAACGGTGTCAAGGAAATTAAAGCGTCACTTGGAAAATATCCGTTATTCGACAAATCGTATAATGAGCTTAAAGCCATTGCTGATAAGGCATTAACGGAACAAATTGAGGTTCCGGTTCCAAAAGATGGGGGTGGCGGTTACACGCACGAGAAGCACAAAAACAATTATTATGAAATGAATGCTGCAGGTACGCTTTATCAGCTCACCGGAAACGTAAAATACGCTCAATTTGTGCTAGATATGTTGCTGAAATACGCCCAAATCTATCCAACCTTGGATTTACATCCGGTAATCAAATCCGAAGCACGCGGCAAACTTTTCTGGCAAACGTTGAACGATGCAGTTTGGTTGGTTCATACAGCCAATGCGTATGATTGCGTTTACAACTTTATTTCAGAACAAGACAGGCAATTTATCGAAAAGAATCTATTCCGTCCTATGGCAGAGTTTCTGTCGAATGGAAATCCGAGTAATTATGCCACTTTTAATAAAATGCACAATCACGGAACATGGTCTATGGCGGCTGTTGGAATGATTGGTTACGCGATGGGCGATAAAGAATTAGTTGCCAAAGCATTGTATGGCTCTAATAAAGATGGGAAAACCGGATTTATCCGCCAATTGGATGTGCTTTTCTCACCGGACGGTTATTTTACCGAAGGACCTTATTATCAGCGTTATTCCATTTTGCCTTTTATGACATTTGCCCAGATAATTCAGAATCAGCAACCTGAGCTCAACATTTTCAAGTATCGCGATGGCATTTTGCAAAAAGCCGTAAATACGGTGCTTCAATGCGCTTATAACGGAGAATTTTTCTACCTGAACGATGCGCTTTACAAAACGTACGAAACGCAGGAAATTGTTTATGCTGTTGATATTGCTTATAAAAATAATCCTGCTAACAAACAACTGCTCGATATTGCCCACCAACAAGGTTCTTTTATCGTATCGGACGAAGGGTTGGCAACTGCCAAAGCAGTTTATGCTGAGAAAATTCAACCGTTTGAATTAAAATCTGTTTTACTGCGTGATGGTCAAAACGGAGACGAAGGAGGAATCGGAATTTTGCGAAGTGGAAACGATAACAAACAAACTTGTTTGACATTGAAAGCCACTTCACACGGCCTTTCACACGGACATTACGATAAGCTTTCGATTGTTTTATACGATAACGGGAATTGTATTTTACCGGATTATGGTGCTGTTCGGTTCTTGAATATTGAACCCAAAAATGGTGGCGGTTACACAAAGGAAAACACAAGTTGGGGAATGCAAACCATTGCACATAATACTGTTACAGTTGATAATCAAAGCGATTTTAAAGGTAATTTCAAAATGTCATCTCAATTTCATTCGGATATCAATTATCTTGACTGCAAAAATCCGGAAGCTCAGGTTGTTTCAGCCGTTGAACACAATGCATACAAAGGGGTAATCCTAAACAGAACTTTAGCTTTAATTCATCATCCCGCCTTTGAATTTCCTGTAGTAATTGATATTTTCAAAGTCAATTCAGATTCCACGCACAATCTCGATTTCCCATTTTATTACAACGGTCAAATGGTGATGACGGACATAAACTATCAAAAAAATACCAATGAATTAAAAGCGCTCGGCACAAAAAACGGTTATCAGCATCTTTGGCTTGAAGCGTCAGGAAAAACCAATAAACCAACCGCCTCTTTTACCTGGGTAACCGGAAATCGTTTTTATAGTATTACAACATTAGCCAATGCTGATAATCAATTTATGATGACCCGAATTGGAGCTGGTGATCCTGATTTTAACCTGCGAAATACACCTTGCTTCATGGTTCGACAACAAAATACAGCCAATCACACTTTTGTTTCAGTTATTGAGCTTCACGGTTTATATGATTTAACACGTGAAGTGACTTCGGGCTTCGAATCGAACGTTGCAAATATTGAATTGTCGAAAGATGATGAGAATTTTACAGCAGCAAAAATTAAGACAAAAAACAACCTTCAATTCTTGTTTATAACTGTAAATAAAGACTTTGGCGAATTTAAAAACCGAACCTTGACGGTTGAAGGAAAAATAATTACATTTACCGGCAATTATTATTTTGTCGAAATTAACAACTAAATATAATACATTATGGTAACAAAAAGCGAGAAATTTTTAATGGGAAAAGAACTTCCATCTGTGGAAGTCGATGGTGGTTTAACACGCAAAATTATGGGTTATGATGGACAATTAATGTTATTGGAAGTAAAGTTCAAAAAAGGAAGTGTCGGGTATGCGCATCAACATTTTCATTCACAATGTACGTATGTTGTTAGTGGAGTTTTTGAAGTTACCATTAACGGTCAAAAAGAAATTTTGAAAGCAGGAGATTGTTTTTATGTAGAACCCGATGCTCTTCATGGTGCGGTTTGTCTCGAAGAAGGTGTTCTGATTGATACGTTCAGTCCGATGCGACTGGATTTTTTAAAGAAATAAACTAAACAATATGAAAATAAAAGGACTGCGTTGGTGGATTATCGGTTTGATAATGCTCATTACCATAATAAATTATTTGGATAGAGGTACGCTCAATTACATGTGGGTAGCCAATATCGAATATAAATTGGTTGAAAAAATTGACGCATCAAACAAAGAAAATCAGGCTCAATATTTGGCTGCTAATGATATGTATCAATTAGTTTCGAAAAAAGGAGACGAAATCACTCAAAAAGCCACTAACGTTTCTTTTAAAAACGAAGGAAAAACAGTTGTTAACCGACAAGGAATTGCTTACGACTTAGGCATTGTAGATGCAAATGCTTCAGCCGAAGTATCTTCAAAACAAGCTAAAGACATGTTGGGAGAAATAACCATTTTCTTTATGATTGCCTACGGTTTCAGCCAACTTTTTTCAGGAAAATTGTATGATAAAATTGGCACTCGCCGAGGTTTTCTTGTATCGGTTTTAATATGGGGAACGGCAGATGCACTAACGTCTTTAGCGCAAGGAAAGGTGTCACTTACGGGTTTCCGAATGATGCTTGGGTTAGGTGAAGCCGGACCTTGGCCGGGAGCTACGAAAAGCAATGCCGAATGGTTTCCGCAAAAAGAACGGGCATTTGCACAAGGACTTTTTGGTGCCGCAGCTTCCATCGGTTCAATTTTGGCACCAATAGTTATTTTGATGTTGTACATTTCGTTAGGTTGGAAACTCACTTTTGTTGTTGTCGGCACATTAGGCATTTTATGGCTAATTCCTTGGTTGATAATCAACAAAAAAGGACCAAAAGAACATAAATGGATAACGGAAGAAGAACGTGAATATATTTTAAGCGGACAACCGGAATCTAAAATAACAAACGAACAAGCTAAGAGTTGGGGACAATTGCTATCAAACAAGAAAAATTACTCAGTGATATTGGGTCGTTTTTTCCTGGATCCGATCTGGTGGATGTTTGTCACATTTTTACCCATGTATCTGGTCGAAGAATTCAAATTAAATATCAAAGAATTAGCATTTTCGGCGTGGATTCCTTATGTTGGGGCGATGGTAGGGAGTATTTCGGGAGGTTGGTTTTCGGGATATTTAATTCGGAAAGGTGCAACTGTTGACAAAGCACGAAAAACGGCCATGCTTTTGGGAGGATTAGTCATCGTTCCTTCCGTTATTGCGTCTGTAATGGCTTCAAATGCCGTTTTAGCTGTAATTCTTATGGCATTTGTGCTGGGTGGATTTCAATTTACTATCGTTAATATTCAGACCTTACCAAGCGATTTACATTGTGGGAAATCTGTTGGTTCATTAGCCGGTTTGGGAGGTGCAGCCGCCGTGCTTGGAACGATTTTGGCCATTCTTTTTGCCGGACAAATCGAAAGTTGGCCTTTATTATTTGGATTATTGGCAGCTTTGGTTCCAATGTCTTTATTATCAATCTATTTAACCGTAGGAAAAATCGAACAAATCAAATAATAATCCATATTTCAATTAAAAAATTCTGTTGAAATTAAAAAATAAAAGTATGAAATTAAAAGGAAAAATAGCCGTCGTTACAGGCGGTGCACGCGATTTAGGTCGTGCAATTTCTATCAAATTAGCTTCCGAGGGTGCCAAAGTTGTAATCAATTATTTTGATAATCCTGAAGATGCACAAGAAACATTGAAAATGGTAAAGGAATCAGGTTCAGAAGGTATTATTGTTCAGGGCGATATGACCAAAGGCGATGATGTGAAATGTTTATTTGCGGAGACGATTAAAGCTTTTGGCAACGAAATTCATATTTTGGTGAATGTGGTTGGAGGAATTGTCGGACGAAAAACAATTACTGAACAAGACGAAGAATGGTACAATTTTTTGATGGATGTGAACATGAAAAGTTGCTGGTTTTGTACGCGTGAAGCAGTACCTTATATGCCCGCCGGATCGGCAATTGTCAATTTTTCATCACTTGCTGCCCGCGATGGTGGTGGTCCGGGTGCTTCGATGTATGCAACTGCTAAAGGTGCTGTAATGACTTTCACACGTTCCATGGCAAAAGAATTGGGACCGAAAGGAATTCGCGTGAATGCATTGGCACCAGGAACTATTGCCACTTCATTCCACGACCGATTCAACACCCCTGAAAACCGCGAACGCATGAAAGGCGTTTATCCGCTTCGTCGCGAAGGTGATGCCGGTGATGTGGCCGATTTGGTGCTATTTCTTGCTTGTGCCGATTCCGATTACCTTACCGGTACCAATATTGATATCAACGGAGGAATGTTTTTCTCGTAAAAGAACTATAAAAATAATTGCGTTTATTTGCGTGATTTGTGTTCAAAATACTTTTGTTAGTTAGGAGTTTTTTTATTAAGTAAGCTTCGTATTCTATTATGATAATGTCTTACAAACAGGTCGGAATCAGTACGTTGTAAAAAAACAGGTTCATCGGCATCGATAACCACATTTCGTCTATCGACAATTAAACCTGGTATTCCATTTTCCTCGTCAGGCAGAAAATCAAGGTCATTTTGACTTCGTTTGTTGAGTATCCAGTCAAAAATGAAATTTGGTTCGTACACCTTGTAGTTTATATAATCTACATCTTCCACTCCTGTTCCGTTGTACCAGCTTTTGGTACGAAGAATGTCACTGAATTTTATTTTTTTGTTGTTATTAAATTCTCCTCCTATTAAATTCATGGGTATTTTGACACTGATACTCCATTCTTTCGACTGTGGAGAAAGAAGATGGGCCACATCGAGCAACGACATTCCAAACCCGGAACAACCTGAACCTTCATTTTCGTATCGTGGCCATGTTCCTCCGTTGTACAAATCACAGGGCGCAAAACCAGCTATTGTTTTCTTTTGAAATCGATCGATAAATTCAAGTAACCTACGGACAGATTGCTCGTTGATTCTGAATTTAATATATGCCACCTTATTTCGCTTTGAATACAATTCAATGCCCCTTTTGATACTCTTTTCCGATTCTATATGTCCATGCATAGTGGAACCCATAACTCCAAAACCGACTTTTTTAATCATGACAAGTTCAGGCTTTTCAGTTTGTTTTTTACCGCTCATGGCAACAAAAAACGGTGCAGGTAAAAGAGGAGAACTAATTCGGCCGATAGTATGCCCGATGATATAATAATTCTTTCTGGTAATTACATTCAAAAAACAAATCTCTGTGCTTTTAAACACACTCCGTGGATTTGACCAATCAATCGGAGACAAAGAGGGTATAATAAAAATCGTTAGTTCGTTATTCTGATTGATGTTTTCGTTCTGTGTTTGGGAATATAATCTTGGAGTTAAAATCAGAATTACGAAAAAAACGATTTTGATTTTTCGCGGGATGCGGTTTAAATTTTGCATGCTAATAAATTGTAGATAAAATAACTGTAATACAAACATAGACAAAATTTCAGAAACTTACCCGTGTTTTTCTAAAATTAACCTGATAAAGAGCTTTATTGCACTGAAAGGAAACATTTTTTTTAATATTGAAATAACAAAAATATGCGTAAGCAATCCATGCGCGAAATGGAATGGTTTTTTCTGATTATTCTTAAATCTGTAAAAAAGTAAGAATATCAAAAAACTTTTCCCTACATTTGTAACCCTTGATTAAAAAAAATGTATATTTTACTATTTTAAAAGTCGGTCTATATGAAAAAAATTTTTACTTTTCTTCTTGTCACGCTTTCAATTTATGTTTTCGCTGCCGAACCAACAGGTTATTACAACGCAGCAGTAGGCAAAACCGGCGATGCATTACGCCTTTCACTTCAAACTATTATTTCAGCTGGAACAACGGATGTTGGGTACGCTGGCTTATGGACAGCTTATGGTAAAACCGATCTAAACGCAGCCGGCAAAATTTGGGATATGTATTCCAATTGTACCTTTACCCTATCTACCAATCAGTGTGGAAATTATTCGAAAGAATGTGATTGCTATAACCGGGAACATACTTCTCCTCAAAGTTGGTTTGCTTCAGCTGCCCCTATGGTAAGCGACTTATTTAATGTGTATCCTACCGATGGAAAAGTAAATGGAGAACGCAATAATTATCCTTACGGTGAAGTTGGTACTGCAAGCTATACTTCAGGCAACGGTGGAAAACTTGGTTCATCAACGATGGCTGAATATTCCGGAACTGTTTTTGAACCGATTAATGAATATAAGGGCGATTTAGCCCGTACCTATTTGTATATGGCAACCCGTTATGCAAGCGTTTGTCAGAATTGGGCGTCGGGTGCTACCGACATCTATGGCTCAAATTCTGGTTTTTCAACGTATGGAGTTGCTTTGTATTTAAAATGGACTCGTCAGGATCCGGTAAGTGCAAAAGAAACCGGACGTAACGATGCTGTGCAAGGCGTTCAACATAACCGCAATCCATTTATTGATCATCCCGAGTTGACCGAATATATCTGGGGTGCACATAAAGGCGAACCCTGGTCGTTGTCAGCAGGAATTGATCCTTTGAAGTTAGAATTCTCAGTTTCTCCTAATCCGGTACAAAATGAATTGACAATTCAGTCGGATGAAGCGAATTTAAATTATACAATTTACAATTTGAATGGTCAGATTTTATTTGTAAATCAACTCGATGTCTCAAGGATAATTTCAACCAGTCAATTACAAAACGGAATGTATCTGATTCAGTTGATATCAGGTTCACGAAAAACCATCCAAAAGTTTATAGTTAACAAATAAAGTTGTAACTAATTCTTTCTCAAACAGATTACAAAACACTCAATAATTCTGATTTGAGTGAAGCAGTCATTCGGAACCGGAGAAAAAGTTTTTTATCTGTAAAATCCGTTTTATGAATGACTTAGAAATTTGGGATTATTGTTATTCTCACAAAACCTTGTATATTTGTTGCAAATTCAGTGTGCAAATTTAATACCTTACTTCCCATGTCAAAAAATTATATCAAAATTTTATTGCTGACCGGAATTTCAATTTTTACATTCTCTACGGTTTTTTCTGCAGTTCCTTCCGGATATTATTACTTTGCCAAAAACAAAAAACAAGCAGCCCTTAAAACGGCGCTTCATACGTATTGTGCTCCAATGACAGAATTCGACTACGGAGGTGGTCCGGGTTTTACGTGGCAAGGGTTTTTCTATACCGATCAGAAACTGGATGGTTCTGTTATCGACATGTATTCCAATACAGTCCGAAAATTCAATGGATATAGTGCCGTTTCGGGAATGAACATTGAGCACTCTTTTCCTAAAAGTTGGTGGGGAGCTTATCCGAATAATGCATACAAAGACCTTTTTCATTTATATCCGGCCGATGCAGTTACCAACATAACCAAAAGTAATTTGCCGTTGGGCGAAGTAACAGGCACGCCGAGCTTAGACAACGGCGTAACCAAGATTGGTACAAATGGATTTGAAACTGCCTATACCGACAATTGTTTTGAACCAGCCGATGAATTCAAAGGCGATTTTGCCCGCTCTTATTTTTATATTTCCACTATTTACGAGGATTATGCGCCACTTTGGCAATCGCCCATGTTGAACAACAATACCTATCCGGTTTGGAAACCGTGGGCGTTGGATTTATTGCTTAAATGGCATCGTCAAGATCCGGTGAGCGCAAAGGAATTAGCACGTATTGAAGCCATTTATAACATTCAAGGCAATCGGAATCCGTTTATCGATTATCCCGACTTGGTGGAATATATTTGGGGAAAAGATACGGCAAGTGTTTACCCTTTTCCCGAGGAAATAGAACCTTTTTTGCTCACACCGCGCCGAGGAGCTACAATGGATTTTGGTGTTATTCTAGTAAACGATTCCCGTGCAAAGAATATTCATCTTCAAGGTGTAAACATCAATGCTGATGTGCTGGTATCATTACTCAGAAATAATACTTCACTGACCTTGTCAACTCCATCAATTGCAGTTTCAGATGCTTTGAATGGAATTGATTTGTCCTTAACTTTTAATCCAATAACTTCCGGTTCAATTCGCGATACTTTACTTATTCAAGGCGGTGGATTGGCAGAATCGCTCCGCATTCCAATAAAAGCATTGGCTTCCGCCGATTTTATTACGTTGGAACCAACAGATATTAAACCGGTTGGTGGAACTTTGCAATGGATTTCCGATCCGCAAGCGACTGATTATCGACTGAATGTTTACCAAGGTGACAAAACGGCGGGCGATTTGATTATTTCAACTTATGTAGAAGGAACCAGTTGGAATAAAGCCCTGGAATTGTACAACGGAACCGGAAAAGCTATTGATTTATCGCGTTATACAATTCAAAAACAATCTGACGGTGCCGGCAATTTCGGAGCAACCATCCATCTGACGGGAACATTGGACAACAATAAAAGTTACGTCATTGTAAACAACAACAAACTTACCAATGTAGATTTGAGAGCCAAAGAACAACTCCTTGACTCCTTGATTAACTTCAACGGAAACGATGCAGTGGCTTTATTGCGCAGCGGTGTAATTATTGATATGGTGGGACCGGCAGATGCCGGAGCAGCTGTGATTTGGGGTATGGATATGACGCTTCAACGGAAACCAAGTGTTACACATCCGGTTTCAACTTTCAATCCTACAGAATGGACAACACTTCCGATTGATTCATGGACCATGTTGGGTAATCATCCCATGACACTTGCCACAACCAGTAACTTTGTTTTACAAAATATACTAACCGGTAAAAACACTTCATATCCAATACAAAATTTGTCCCCCGAAAATACCTATACTTATAGTGTGGAAGCTATCAAACCGGGTGGAAACGCAACTGCCATCAACACCATGCAGTTGCACACGTCAGCGTTGGATGTTCCCATTTTAATGCAGGCAACCGATATTCATGCCACTGATTTTAAAGCCAATTGGGAAGAAACGCTTTATGCAACGGGTTATTTACTCAATGTTTTCGAAGTAAGCGGACAAGCCGATACCACCGTTATTGAAGGTTTTGATAATGTTGGAACTTCGGGAACACCCTTACCAACCGGTTGGACAGGAACTGCCAGTGGAAATTATACAACCCTGACAAGTTCGGGAATTGCTATTCCATCAATCCAATTTAAAAACAAGGGCGAATGGGTTCAAACCAAAACTTATCCACAGCCCGTTTCTAATTTCACGTACATGTACCGATTTCCTACAGTCATCGCTGCATCGTCTTTGATTATCGATGGGTTAAGTAACGGTAGCTGGATTCGGATTGACAGTATTCTTTGTAAAAATTCCATAAAAACCTATCCTGTTTATAATTTTACCCAAACACAATCTGTTAATGCTTTTCGGTTTCGGTTTAATAAAGAGGGGGGAGGAAACTTGTCCATCGACGATGTGCAAGCCAAGTACGGTAATCAGGATACCATTTTTGTACAAAAAGATAAATCTGTTTCTGCAACTCAGGCAGTTGTTCCCAATTTGAAAGAAAACAATCCTTATTTCTATAACGTCCGATCCACATTGGGAACTGCCGTCTCAACACCTTCCGAAACAATTGGTGTGCGCACGCTTCTGAACAATAAAATTTCGGAAAATATTACATTACCTATTAAAATCAGGACAAAGAAAGATCTGATTTCTATTTCTGGATTACGTGGAGATGAAAATATCCAGATTTATTCTATGACAGGAATTTGCCTGTATCAAAGCAAAGCAACGTCAACCGAAAAAGAAATTTCGCTTCATCAAAATGGAATTTTCATTATTCGAGTTCAGGACAAAGATTACTCTTTTACAGGCAAAATTTTAAAGTAAGTATTTCTCACAATCATGAATTTCAGAAATTTATTACATAAAATCCTTCTCTTTTTTCTTTTATTTTCGCTTGTCTCCACCGTTTTGGCGCAAGCTCCGGATGGATATTATAATTCAGCCGATGGGAAAAAAAATGCGGAATTGAAAACGGTTTTACATAATATCATTCGGACTCACACATTTTTGGTTTACGATATAAGCACAAGCATTTGGTGGTACACCTATTTTAAAGCCACCGACTGGAATCCGGATGGTTATTTCTGGGATATGTATTCCAATTATAAACGAGCAACTTACAGCGGAAGTTTAATGAATCGTGAACATTGTATGCCCCGTAGCTGGTGGGCCGATAGTTCAAATTATCCTTCCTTTCAGGCAAATGGCGATTTGGTCAATTTATCACCTTCGGATGCGAATGCCAATACATCTAAATCTAATTTACCATTGGGCGAAGTTAATGGTTCTGGTTATTTGCCTAACACAATAATAAAAGTTGGAGAAAATACATTTCCGGGCTACAGCGGAGTGGTTTTTGAACCAGCCGACGAATACAAAGGCGATTTTGCCCGCACGTATATGTACATGGTAACCTGTTACGAAGATTATTCAACTTACTGGCATGGCGTGGGAACTTCGAGTATGTTGAATGGTGGAACGTATCCGGTATTTAAAACCTGGGCAATCAACATGTTGCTAAAATGGAACAGTCAGGATCCGGTGAGCGAAAAAGAACTTAGTCGAAACAATGGCGTTTATTCCATTCAACATAACCGCAATCCGTTTATCGATCACCCCGAACTTGCGGAGTTTATCTGGGGGAAATATATGAGTTCTCCTTGGGCTATTGATGGCACACTGCCTGAAGAAGATATTCCATTAACGTTACACCCCAATCCGGCAAGCTCCATACTGACTGTAAAAGTGAATAAACCCACTGAATCGACCTATTTTATTGAGAGTTTGAGTGGAATCGTCATGAAAACAGGCAAGTTCGCTGCTGATGGAACTTTGACAGTTGACGACCTGCGAAATGATATGTATTTGTTAGTGGTTTATTCGGAAACTTCACGTAAAGTTGCTAAATTTGTGGTACAGCATTAAAAAGATGAAATGTTTGAATTCAATCTAAAAACAAGTCTTGCTTAACATTTTAATTTGAAATTAAAAAAAACCGGTTTCGTTGATTTCGAAACCGGTTTTCAAATTTAATGCGGAAGAATTTTTATTTAAGATCGCCTTGGGCAATCAAGTATTCCGCTATTTGAACGGCGTTAAGGGCAGCTCCTTTTTTGATTTGGTCGCTGACACACCAGAAAGTAATTCCGTTCGGGTTTGAAATATCTTTGCGGATTCGTCCTACGTGAACAGGATCTTTGCCTGAAAGAAATAATGGCATTGGGTATTTTTTTTCGCTCGGATTATCGATTAGTTCAATACCCGGAGCCGCTGCAAATGCTTCACGAGCTTCATCAACGCTAATTGGACGTTCTGTTTCCGCCCAAACGCTTTCAGAGTGTGCACGCAATGCCGGAACACGAACACACATGGCACTTACTTCCACATCGGAGTGCATGATTTTGCGGGTTTCGTGGTACATTTTCATTTCCTCTTTGGTGTAACCATTGTCGGTAAACACGTCAACTTGCGGAATAAGATTATATGCCAACTGATATGCAAATTTACTAACCGTAACTTCCTGACCAGCCATTACCTGACGGTGTTGCAGTTCCAGTTCGTCCATGGCTGCCGCACCTGCACCCGAAGCTGCCTGATAGGTGGAAACATGAACACGTGTGACATGAGACAGATTTTCTAACGCTTTCAATGCCACTACCATTTGAATAGTAGTACAATTAGGATTGGCAATAATTCCACGCGGACGATCTTTAGCATCATGCGCGTTTACTTCTGGGACTACTAAAGGAATATCATTTTCCATGCGGAAAGCAGACGAGTTATCAATCATAACGGCTCCAAATTTAGTAATGTCTTCGGCAAATTCTTTTGAAATACTTGCTCCTGCAGAGGTGAAAACCAAATCAAAGTGTTTAAAATCGTCACCGTGTTTAAGCTCTTTTACTGTGAGTTTTTCACCTTTGAACTCATAAACACTACCCGCACTGCGCGACGAGCCAAAAAGGCTCAGCTCTGTCAATGGGAAATTGCGTTCGGCCAACACACGCAAAAATTCCTGGCCAACGGCGCCACTTGCGCCTACAATTGCTACTCTCATTGTTTTTAAAATTAAAAAATACTGCCCCCAACCCATAAAGGGGAGTTAGTAAGGATGGTTAAAAACTATTTTACGTTTAAAATTATCGCAAAGTTAATGTATTTACAAAATATTTGTATATTTGTGGTTCAAATAGAAAACCTAAAAAAATTCCCCTTTAGGGGTTAGGGGTTAATTGACTGCAAAAGTAATTCATTTTAATAGAATTATAAACACTATGAAGAATTTAGGGCTGATTTTTATGATATTTCTGCCATTTTTTAGTTTCGGGCAGATGAATGAAACCTTTTCGGATGGAAACTTTACTGAAAATCCAGTCTGGATAGGCACAACAAACAATTTTTGGGTAAACACTTCAGGACAACTTCAATCGAAAGCAACAACATCCTCAACATCAACTCTTTTTACTATTTCCGAGGCTTTTGACGATGCTGTTTGGGAATGTTGGATAAAAATTAATTATAATCCTTCCTCAGCAAATTACGCCGCCATTTATTTAGCGTCTGATAATAATGATATTACTGCAGGATGTTTTGGTTATTTTGTAAAAATAGGAGATACGCAGGATGATGTTTCGTTATGGTTGCAGGAAGGAACCAAAAAGACTAAAATAATAGACGGAACAGATAAACGAACGGATATAAATCCTTGTGAATTAAGGATTAAAGTAACCCGCGATGCTCAGGGAAATTTTGCGTTATACAGTAAAATGACAAGTGAGACAGCTTATGTACTGGAAGGAACGGTTCAGAATAATGTGGTGAAAAAGTGCAATTATGTTGGGCTGATGTATGTAAATACTGCCACTACAGGCTCAGATTATTACTTTGACGACATTGTTGTAACTGGAAATAAGGCACAGGATCTTGAAGCTCCGGTCTGGAATTTATTTACCTTAGAACAACCCAACAAACTGAATCTCGGATTTTCGGAAGCGATGGATTTCTCAAAAGCCGTTTTTAGCGTCGATCAGGGAATGGGTAACCCTTTTTCGGAAACAGTTTCGAGCGATAAAAAGTCAGTTGTATTGTCTTTTAATTCTGATTTTGAAAGTGGAAAATTATATACCCTTCAAATTTCAAATCTGACAGACCTGGCCGGAAATCAATTGACAGTAAATGAACGCACGATTGGAATTTGTGAAGCCATCGGGACGAATGATTTGGTTTTCAATGAAGTGATGTTTGAAAATCCTGACAGTTCGGCTGAATATATTGAAATTTACAATAAGTCCGACAAACTGCTGGATGTCTCCGGCTTGATATTCACTACCCGAAAAACAGATGGCACATTGAATACAGGAAACAGCATTCCAAATCAGACACTTTTGTTGCCCCAAAGCTATCTGGCAATGACTCCTGATGCTGAAAAAGTGCGAAATTATCATTCATGTCCTTCCGAGAGCAATATTATAACTACCGAATGGAGCACACTTAATAACGAAAGTGCAACGCTTGTATTGACTAATGCAAAAAAAGATACGGTCTTCGATGAATTAACTTACAACACAAAATGGCATCATGCTCTTGTTAAAAATCCGAAAGGAGTTGCTTTAGAGCGCATTAATCCCGACATGCCAACACAAAATTCAAGTTCGTGGCATTCAGCTGCATCTGAAGTAAATTACGGAACGCCAGGCTATAAGAATTCGCAATTCAGGGAAATCAGTTCCAACGAAAAACCCGAGAAATTTGTTTGGACGGAACCGGAAGCATTTTCGCCCGATAATGATGGAGTGGATGATGTTTGCTTTATTCATTATAAAACGGACACAAACGGTTATGTTGCCAATGCACTAATTTTTAATGCAGTAGGCGTAAAAATAGTTCAACTTGCCGCCAATATTTTGCTTGCAAATGAGGGATTTTTGACTTGGGATGGCAAAACAGACAAAGGAAAGAATGCAAACGTCGGTGTTTATGTGCTTTATTTTGAAATGTTTAATCCCCAAACCGGCTTCAGAAAGCAACAAAAAATGCCAATTGTAGTTTCATCCAGATAATTTTGAAATATTAACATGCTATTTCGCAACAAATCAGCTATCTTTGCAGCGTTTTTCAAAATACTAATTCACCCCTAACCCCTAAAGGGGAATTTAATTAGTTAGTCAAAAATAAATAATTGTAATTTAGTCCCCCTTTAGGGGTTAGGGGTCTTTAATATTTATGGAGAAAGTAAGTTATGCATTGGGTTTAAGTTTGGGTAACAACCTGTTAAGTAGTGGTGTTACTATATTAGACTATACTAAATTGGCAAAAGGGATTCAAGATGTGATGGAGCAAAAACAACCCGGTATGAGTTATCAGGAAGCTCAAGCGGTTATCAATGATTTTTTTCAAACATTACAATCCAGTACGAGTGTAAAAGCACAAAGCGAAGGAAAAGCCTTTTTGGATGCAAATGGTAAACGTGATGAAGTAATAACTTTAGCAAGCGGATTACAATACGAAGTAATGACAAAAGGAACCGGTGCAATACCAAAAGCATCTGATTCGGTAAAAGTACATTATCATGGAACTTTAATTGATGGAAATGTTTTCGACAGTTCTGTCCGTCGCGGTGAACCGACTACATTTGGTGTAACGCAGGTTATTAGTGGTTGGGTGGAAGCGTTGCAATTAATGCCCGTTGGTTCAAAATGGAAACTGTTTATTCCTTCCGACTTGGCTTATGGTGAGCAGGGTGCAGGACAATCAATAGCACCGAATTCGACTTTGATTTTTGAGGTTGAATTATTAGAAATAGTTTAGTTGGAAGTTAATAGTTTGTAGTAAGTAGTTTATAATAAGACAAATAAAAAAAATAACCATTAAAAGAAATGAAAAAAACAATTTTATTTTTAATTGCTGTAAGCTTTGTATTTGCTTCCACCAATGCCCAATTATTTAAAAACAAAACCAAAAAAACCGTTGCTCCGGTTGTTGTTGCACCTGTCAATATTCTAACAAACGATGTTGATTCGATGAGTTATGCATTGGGATTAAATGTCGGATCTGATTTTGCAAAAAATCTGAAAGGAATTCCAGGCGGAAAATCGAATATCGATTTGTTAATCAAAGGATTTAACACCGCAATGAGAGGTGATTCAGCACTAATGAAATCAGAAGTAGCAAACGAATACTTCAAAAATTACATTACCAAAGCGCAAGCTAAAGATATTGTGATTAAAAAAGCATCAGGCGAGAAATTTTTAAACGAAAACAAAACAAAAGAAGGTATTACAACTACTGCAAGCGGTTTGCAATATCAGGTTTTAGTTGCAAAAGATGGTGCAAAACCAAATGCAACCGATACAGTAAAAGTACATTATACCGGAACATTAATTGATGGTACAAAATTTGATAGTTCTATTGATCGCGGCGAACCGATTTCATTCCCGCTTAATCAGGTTATTCCGGGCTGGACAGAAGGAGTTCAACTTATGTCAGTGGGATCAAAATACAAATTCTTCGTTCCTTACACGTTAGGTTATGGCGAGAAAGGTGCAGGTAACGGTGCGATTCCGGGTTTTGCAACTTTAATTTTCGAAGTGGAACTGCTTGATATTAAACCGTTCAAAGAACCAACTCCGAAAGTAGAAATTAAAACTGTGGAACAACATCAAGCAGTAAAAAACATTATAAAGAAAAGTTCAAAAAAATAATTTCTTTGCTTTTATAATAATAGAAATTTACAAAATTAATAATCAAATGAAAAAAATGAAAAAAATGAAAAAACAAAGTATTTTTTCGTTGGTAGCTCTGGTTGCCATTTTAATGCTCGCTTCGTGCAATAAATACGAAGCTAAAACCTGTAAACTGAATAATCAGAATGACAGTTTAAATTATGCACTCGGTTTAGCAAATGGCGATGGTATCAAAAATTATTACTTGAAAACCGATTCGACCAACAAACCAATTATTACTCTAATGAAAGCTCTTGACAAGGCTTACAGTGGGGTCGACAAAGGCGAAATGTACAAATTAGGTCTTCAAATTGGAAATTCGCTTAAACAACAAAAAGCCAAAGGATTAATGGGTGATTCGACACTTAAATTTGAAGAAGGCCTGGTTAAACAAGGTTTGGTAAACTCGTTGAATGGATTTAACAAAGGTATGACTGCAAAAGAAGCACAGGATTTCATTCAGAAAGCCATGATGAGAATTCAGCAGGAAAAAATGGCAAAACAACCTGCTCCTGCTCCAACTCAACCTACAGCTCCACAACAAGCACCTCAACCAGTAAAATAATTGTTCAACAAATAAACAAAAAGGAAAATGAAAAAAATTAATATATTCATGACGGTGGCTTTGATAGCCGCAATTGCGTTTTCTTCATGCGACAGCAATAAAACAAGTTTGCCTACATTAAAAACTCAAATCGACAGTTTGAATTATGCATTTGGCATTGCTAACGGTGATGGCATCAAAAACTATTACATCAAAGGTGATTCAGCTAAAAAATCAATTGCTACCTTGATGGCCGGTATTAAAGAAGGAATGAAAGGTTCAGTTGAAAAAGAAAACACCGAATTGGTGGATCTTGGAAACAAAATAGGTTCTTCGTTGAAAGATCAAAAAAAATCAGGTTTAATGGGCGACTCAACCTTGAAAGTAGATATCAAATTGATTAAACAAGGTTTGGTAAACGGAATGAAAGGATCAAAAATTCAAATGAATCCACAGCAAGCTCAGGAATATCTGCAAAAAACCATGTCAACTCTTCAAGATAAAAAAATGGAAAGACTTTATGGAGTCAACAAGACTGCAGGTGAAAAATTCTTAGCCGATAATGCTAAAAAACCCGGTGTAATTACAACTGCCAGTGGGTTGCAATACGAAGTTATCAAAAAAGGAAACGGACCACTTCCAAGTGACACAAGCAAAGTAAAAGTAAATTATCATGGAACATTAATCGATGGAACTGTATTCGATAGTTCAGTTGATCGCAAAGAACCTATCGTTTTCAAGGCAAATCAAGTTATTAAAGGATGGACGGAAGCATTGAAATTAATGCCTGTAGGTTCAAAATACAAATTGTATATTCCTCAGGAATTGGCTTATGCAAATCGTGAACAAGGTAAAATCAAACCGTTCTCAGCTTTGATTTTCGAAGTAGAATTGATTTCGATTGAGAAATAAAACCCTAATTCTTTTATTGGGAACTGAAATTGAGCCGGAGTGAATTCACTCCGGCTTTATTAATATCAAAAAGGCAATATAAATAAACTAATCCTGTCTTTTATCATTTATAATTCGTTTTTTGTGATTATGATATTTCTATTTCCATTTAAATTGTGTAATTTTGCTGTCCAAATGACAAACACAAATCAAATTACCATGGAAAAAATTGATCAGTTAGACCGGAAAATTCTGAAGATTATAACTCAAAATGCCAGAATGCCATTTAAGGATGTTGCTGAATTATGTGGCGTTTCGCGTGCATCCATCCATCAACGCGTTCAACATCTGATAGATATTAATGTAATTACCGGTTCGGGTTATACGGTAAATCCTAAAATGTTGGGATTTCAAATGTGTGTTTACATTGGAATTACATTGGAACGCGGTTCTATGTACAAAGAAGTTGTAACTGAACTTGAAAAAATTCCGGAAATCGTCGAATCGCAGTATACGCTTGGATCGTACACCATTCTGATAAAATTATATGCTAAAAATGATGAACATTTAATGGAATTATTGAACGGAAAAATTCAGGAAATACCCGGAGTGGCAACTACCGAAACACTTTCTTCGCTTGATCAACGAATAAAGAGGACTATTCCGATTGAGTAAATAGCCCCCTGACCCACTGAAGGGGGAAAATTAAATCAGGGATTGGAAAGCAATAAAGCATTAATTTTAAAAGATAAACAAAAGAAACCTGATTCCCCTTTAGGGGTTAGGGGCCAACATTATGGAAACCGTAGTCAGTGGCATTCGCCCAACAGGAAAACTTCATTTAGGGAATTATTTTGGCGCGTTGCGCAATTTTATCAGCATGCAAAATGAGCATAACTGCTACTTCTTCATTGCTGATTATCACTCACTCACAACACATCCTACACCTACGGATTTGTACGGAAATGTCCGTCAAATTTTAGTAGAATATCTGGCAGCAGGACTTGATCCTGACAAGTCAACCCTTTATATTCAAAGCGATGTGCCTGAAGTAGCTGAATTGTATCTTTTTCTAAATATGAATGCTTATATCGGTGAATTGGAGCGCTGTACTTCGTTTAAGGATAAAATCCGTCAACAACCACAAAACGTGAATGCCGGATTGTTGACCTATCCAACCCTGATGGCTGCCGATATTCTGATTCACCGTGCCACAAAAGTTCCTGTAGGCAAAGATCAGGAACAACATTTGGAAATGACGCGTCAGTTTAGTAACCGCTTCAACCGAATGTATAAAGTAAATTATTTCCCCGAACCGCAAGCATTTAATTTTGGGAATGAACTGGTTAAAATTCCCGGACTGAATGGAAGCGGAAAAATGGGAAAATCCGAAGGAGAAGGAAATGCCATTTATCTTGCCGATGAGCCAGAAGCAATCCGTAAAAAAGTGATGAAAGCTGTTACTGATAGCGGTCCAACAGAACCAAATCAAACAAAGCCCGAAGCCATTCAGAATATTTTCCAGTTGATGAAGGTGGTTTCTGCAACTGAAACGCTGAATTTTTTTGAAGAACAATACAATACCTGCCAGATTCGCTACGGTGATATGAAGAAACAGTTGGCACAGGATATGATTGTTTTTACAGAACCTTTTCGCGAGAAAATTAAAGCCATTTCGGCCGACGAAACCTACATTTCAAAGGTAGCCCGAATGGGAAAAGAAAAAGCGCAGGAAAATGCAAATAAAACTATCCGTGAAGTACGCGAAATAATAGGGTTCAAAAAATTCTGAATTTTAGGCAGAATGTAGATTGATTAATGAATGATGTAAATCTAAAATTTCTTGCTTTATTATTATGTCTATCTGTTAGGAAACATTTGAAAAAACGGGTTGATTCATTTCGAACCAACCCGTTTTTCATTACTATAAACTACTGACTATAAACTATTTCGCAGGTTTCATGACCACTTCCATTACGTTTCCTTGTGAAACAATATTTTTCAATGTATTTTGAATCAATTCGGGAGTCAATGCTTCCACTGAGGCTTTGTAATCAGCAACAAGATTTAGTTTGTCCTGATAAAAACGTTCCAACGCACCCGACCACCAAGGATTTTGTTCCACATCTTCCTTGTATTTTTTCAGCATGTTTTCTTTCACTTTCTGGAAATCGTCGGCACGCGGACCTTTAGCAATTATTTCAGCAACTTCAGAATGAATAATTGCCATCAGTTTGGCTTGTTTCAACGGATCGGTATCAAATTGCATCATCAGCGTTGCTTCGTCAATCGGCGTATTATTCATACTTCCACGCACTCCAACTCCGTACGAACCGCCTTCTTTTTCGCGAATACTTTCCAGATAACGGATATTTAAAATGCTTCCGATAGCTGTTACTGCAGTGCGATTTGTCATATTGAAAGGCATTAAAGCACTGTACAAAATAAAGTTAGATGCTTTTTTTACCTTCATTTCTTTTGCAAATACATTTGAAACTTTTCCTTTTGGTTTGCGAATATTGTTATCAGTAAATTTCTGACCGCCTTTAGCCGATTTCAAACCACCTAAATAAGTGCAAATGGCATTTTTCACCGCTTCATTATTAGGGTCAACATTTCCGGTAAAAATAAAAGTAAAATTTGCCGGTACAGCAAAACGTTCTTTAAATATGGCTAATGCTTTGTCCTGATCAATGAAATCAAGTGTCTTTAAATTGATTGTAACCTGCCGTGAGCTATGGTTCGCCAACATGACACCAACCGTATCAGAAAACGCTTTAAGCGGATCCTTTTCGCTGTTTGCCAGACTTGCACGATAGTTATTCAACAACGCTTTGAAAGCATTGTTGTCTTTACGAGGTGCTGTAAAGTTGAGATAAATCAACTGTAACATGGTTTCAAAATCAGAAACCGAAGAATTTCCCGAAAAACCTTCATCATACGCATCTATCGAAGGAGAAACCGACGCTATTTTTCCGGTCAGAATTTTGTTCAATTCTATTTGATTATATTCACCTAAACCATTATTGGGAACAATCGAAGCGGCTAATGTTGCAGAAGGTAAATCAGCAGTGTTTTTTACTTTCGATAGTCCACCATCGCTGAAAGCTGTCATTAATATTTCATCTTTTTTGAAAGTGGTAGGTTTGAAAACAACTTTTACACCGTTGTTCAACGTCCATTCGGTTGTTCCAAGATTTTTGTTTTCACTTGTTTTAGCTACTTTTCCTGCTTTTGGGGCTTTTTCAATCAACGGTTTATTCATTGTTTCTTCGGCTTTTGGTTTCAAATCCGCCTTTTTGGAAGCATCAATGGCAGCCAGAATCTGAGCTTGGGTCGGAACTTTTACCGCTTCTTTTTCAGGAGCCATAATAGACACAATTAAATTACTGTCAGTTACATACGATTTTGCCACTTGATTTATTATTTCTAATTTCAATTGTGGCAGTATCATTTTCACGGTAGTATATTCCCATTCAATACCCGGAATAACTTCTTGATTCAAGAAATGACGAACATATTTCTCCACTAAATCTTTGTTTTTCTGATTATCACGTTCGTTATACGATTTTTCAAGATTTTTTAAATAATCTGTTTTTGCCCGTTCCAATTCAGAATTAGTAAAACCAAAACGTTTGATTTTTTCAGCTTCGAGCAAGAGTGCAGACAAACCTTCCAACTCTTTGCCTTCTTTGGGTATGGCTAGCAGTTGGAAAGCGTCTTTCGATTTAACCAACTCACCATAATTACCATAGCCAGCTACAAAAGGCGCATCGGCTTGTTGGGTAATTTCTTCAAAACGATTGGCTATCATGGTTGAAATAAGTGAATTAATAGTAAGATTTGCATAACCTACCATCGACAATTTTACATTTGGCGGTAGTTTATCTTGTTTGTAATCAAGTTCAATGCGGGTCATGCGGGCTTCAGGATCTCTTACCACCGCAATAATTGGTGCTGCATTATCCAAAATTGGATAAACCGGACGTTCACCGGCATTTTCTTTTCTTGGTATATCGACAAAAGTCGATTTAATTTTAGCTTCCACTTTATCAACATCAACATCGCCAATTATCAAAATTGCCTGTAAATCGGGACGATACCATTTTTTGTAAAAATCACGAATGGTTTGGTGAGCAAAATTATTGATAATGGCTGTATCGCCTAATAAATCTCGTTTTGCATATTGCGAACCCGGATATTTTAGTTTATTGGCTTCTTTCCACATACGGTGTTCGGCTCCGGCACGGGTGCGCCATTCTTCACGAATCACACCGCGTTCGTCGTTAATTTCGCCACCATCGAGCGTAATAAAACTCGACCAGTCATGCAAAACCAACAAAGCACTATCAATAATTCCATCGCGAATGGTTGGAACGTCGGATAAATTATAAACCGTTTCGTCCAACGAGGTACCGGCATTAATATTGGAGCCCAATTTCACTCCAATAGTCTCAAAATAATTGATAATTCCTTTGCCCGGATAATTTTTTGTTCCGTTTAATGCCATGTGTTCCAGAAAGTGAGCTAATCCGTTTTGATTGTCATTTTCGAGGATGGCACCTACATTTTGAGCAATAAAAAACTCTGCACGTTCTTTCGGTTCTTTGTTGGCACGGATATAATACGTTAACCCGTTGTCTAACTTTCCATAACGCACCTTGGGGTCAATCGGAAGTGGTTGAAGTTCTTGTGCGCTTGAGTTTACGGTCAATATGACCAGAAAACACAAAGCAAAAAACCGTAAAAGAGTTGTTTTCATACTTTTTAATTTTAATGTTTTAATTGATTTTTATTTTTAGATTTTTATTCAGTTACAAAGAAAAGAAATTTTTCTTAATTAACAAAATTATTTTATGTATTTTCGATTAAAGTGTGTTAAATCATAAACAGAAGTGATTATCAATGATATTGACGAAGTATCTGAAATAATATTATATATTTTTGAAAATAAAAAACTGTAACTTTGCAACAAAAAATCACGATGTCAGAAGAATTGTTTATCCCAGCCGATGCAGACAAAAAGGAAAGGTATGAAACCTTGTTACCACAGTTGGCAGCATTGATTGAAGATGAAACCGATTTAATTGCAAATCTGGCCAATATCTCCGCAGCTTTACGTGAAACTTTTGGTTGGTGGTGGGTTGGCTTTTATTTAGTGAAAAACAACGAACTTGTTCTTGGTCCGTTTCAGGGACCGATAGCCTGTACAAGAATTAAATTCGGAAAGGGCGTTTGCGGAACTGTCTGGAAAGAAGCAAAAAGTCTGCTGGTCCCCGATGTAAATGCATTCTCCGGACATATTGCCTGCAGCAGCAGTTCAGTTGCTGAAATTGTTGTCCCTGTTTTTGATAAACAAGGTCAGGTTGTCGGAGTTTTAGATGTGGATAGCGAACGGTACGATGTACTTGATGAAACCGATGTGGTTTATCTGGAAAAAATAAGTAAACTGATTACTGAAACTCTATCGGTTTAAAATCAAACGTGATTTGACTACAGAAGAATATAAATTTTTATGTTTCTATCAATTTTTCAATAGTCTGAATAAATTCGTCAGCTTGTGGATATAGCTTTTCCAACGTATCTTTATCGTAATATGTAAAATCATCATAATCGCTGCTGTGCCTTTTTTCGAACAAAGTAGCAAATATACTACTTGTTTTGGGGGACAATTTTCCGGTTACTACAAAATGTAATCCAAGCATTTGTTTAGCACCGGCGTGAGTCTGCGAAGAAATTCCATTTTTAATTAATAATGCAATAACTATATAATAACAAGCATAATACAATCGGTTAATGGCACCGTTAAGATAACCCTCATCAATCATTAGTTTAGCCTCGGCCATGGTTTCTTTTGATCGCTGAATACGATAGACAACCAAACCATTTATACTTTCTTCATCAATAGTTTGCTTCATATTTCAACTCCTTCATTCATTATATTAATGTAAAATGGGGTTTTAAACGGACGATTTTCCCATGTTTTTTTGGCAACTATCATAGGACTGATAAGTACTCCTGTTTTAAGTTCCAAAAGATAAATAGGGTAAGTTATTTTTTCTTCGTCTTCCAACGTTACCTTGTCTTTATTCACCAATATCAACACGTCAATATCGCTATCTGAATGTGCATCACCACGTGCTTCCGATCCATAAAGTATTACTTTGGCATCGGGGGCTTCACGGTGAATAATTTCACGAAGACTATTTACAATCTCAGGGCGTTTCATGATGGTTTACTTTTTTGTTCAACACTTTCTAAAAAGATAATGATTTGTATATCCACTTTTTCATCATATTCGTTGCAAATATACGAATATCAGTTGAAATTGATACTTAAATGACAAAAAATCTATTACTAAAACCACTATCGGCTAAACTTCATAAATGAAATTCAGCCGATTGTTATATATGCAAAGCTTTAGTTTTTGCTTTTAGTGTGGAATAGAAGAGACATACGCCGAAAGTGCGATTACGCTACATCTATCAAAGATGGAATTTTAAGCTCTTTTAGATACTGCCTTCGTGTAAATCCCAAATTGGGAAACACATTTCGTAATCGTTCCAAACGACATCACCATACTCAATTGAGTATTTTTTAAACAGCTTCTTATCAAGATATTTCTTGGTCATTGAATTCCGTGCATTTTTCAAAAAACCGGAAAAATCAATTGTTTTCTCCACTCCATCGGAAAATGAAAACTGAATACTATACTCTCCAATGTATTCTGCATTGATTATTGAAATTACCATAGTTCTATATTTTTTTTGTAATTTTCTCTGGTGGAAATTCAATATTATAAATAAAGAAATCAATCCACTTTCTTATTATATCATCTCTGTACAATTCAACTATCTTCCTGAACTTTTTTAAGTTTTGAGTATCCAATGGCTTTTTACCTTGAACTTCTTTGATAATAATCTCCTTGAACTTGCCATTCTCAAAAATAATTTCTGCTTTACTCTCTGTGTCTTGATATTTACCATGAACATGTATTGGTTCATGTTCGTGAGAATAAAATAAAAATATCAATCCGAAGTATTCATATAGTTTTGGCATAATCATTTGTTTTGATACTACAAAGATACATACAACTCTCGAAATTGAAACTAAATACAGCAAAAAATCTATCTCATAAATAAATTATCGGCTGAACTTCAAGTATGAAATTCAGCCGAACTAATATTCTAATTTGTTGAGTATCCATCTTATCCTTTTTGTAATTCTTTTACTTCTAGCTCAAGAATCGGTAAATATCGATTTACTATCAACCAAATAACATCTTCCGAAACACTATCATATCCATGTATAATTCGGTTGCGGGTATCAACTATCTTCCGCGAATCTGTAATTTCAATTTCAGGATAAGCCTTTAATAACCGATCCATTGCTTCCCCGATTATTTCTATATTTCTTTCGATAGCTTTGCGGGTTTTTAAATCTTTCTGAAACGCATAAAAATTTCTTCCTTCCGGTAAGAACTCATAAATTTCAGTAATAGATTGCTCAATATCTTTTAAGCAGGCTAATTTGTCGAACAGTTTATTATCTTGCATAAATCAACGTTTTTGATTGTTCAATATTCTCCCTGATATACTGATTTTTTATTGCTTTGTTTTCGAGTAAATCAATTTTTCGTTTAAACAAATCTTGTAATGCAAACTTTAAATTAAAGTAGCTATCAGCATAATCGAACGGATCGATAGAATCAATATCCACAACCAAATCAATATCGCTTTTCGTTGTAAATTGATTGGTAAGAACCGAACCAAACACATACAAGGTCTTTACTTTATTCTGAAAGCAAAGTTTATCAATTTCGTTTTTATATCTGTCTAAATACATACCATACCTTATTTTGAAATTTACGAAACCTGTATAAAGTGTTTGTAATAGAAACACTTTGCAAATATACAACCTTCTAATGAAATTGAAATAAAATTCCTCTCTTTTTAATATTAACATCGGCTGAACTTCATAAATGAAATTCAGCCGATTGTTATATATGCAAAGCTTTAGTTTTGCTTTTAGTGTGGAATAGGTGAGCCATAAGCCGAATAAAAGAGCGAATACACTAAGACCAAGGGGACGGAGTAAATTAACATGTTTTAGGCACAATAGTTCTTTTATACAAAATGAACCTGACTTATTTCGTTGCCAAAATTATGTAACGATTTTTCTATTTTTTCTGCTGTTTTAGGACTTGGCTTTCTGTGTCCTGTTACATAGTGGCTCAATTGTCCTTGATTTACACCAGTCAAACGTTGTAATCCTGCCAATGATAAAATTTTTGAATAATAGGATAGAAATGAAGGCACATCATATTTAAACACAAATTCCAAATCGGTAGGAAAAGGTTTACTTTCTTCAGCAAAATAGGACTTTATTTCATCTCTCGAATTCATAAAATCATCAATTGTTTCTTGTACAGTTTTACCCTGACCAAGTAAACCAAAACTTAAATTTTCAGCATTTTCCAAATATGCATCGTATGTTCCGTCTTTGCCTCTTTCAATTATTACTATTGCTTTCATAATTATCTATTTTTATAATCGTATTAAATTTTAACCCCTGATAGTTTGCTAATTGATTTTAAAGTACCAGTTTTTACCTCTTCATTTTTATGGTTGCCTGTTGGAAAGGTCATACCCGTAATCGGACTAAACCAAATAGGGTGATTTCCTCCGCTTCTCACCAATTGACAACCAGCTTTTGAGAGTTTTCGTTCGAGTTCTGAATACTTCATTCTAATGAATATTCGTATTAATTACACCCGCAAAGATACGAGTATTAATATCATTTGCAATGGTTTCTGCAATTTATTTACAAGTAAATCGAAAGATTTAACACTCCTTTCTTTCACTCTATTAGGGAGTAGTGGTTTTCCTCACCAAGTACGGTGTGGTTTTTTGTAGGTTAAAGTGACATCGCAATATTATAATATCGGCTGAACTTCAATAATGAAATTCAGCCGATTGTTATATATGCAAAACTTTAGTTTCGCTTTTAGTGTGGAATAGAAGAGCCATACGCCGAACAAAAGAGAGAATACACTAAGACCAACAAGAGCTACAAATTAGGCAAAAGAGATTGACCTTAGTTCATCGGCATATTTCTTTAAACCAATTTCAATCCGAGTAGAAATTTTTTTGCTTGGCTTTTTAATACCCAATGCATATTGTCTCATTTGGCTTTCATTTATGCCGGAGATTCGAGCTAAACTACTTTGATTTATCAAGCCATTATATCCTTCGACTAGTGAAGGTATATCATGAAAAACGTACTCAAAATTGTAAGGTTCAACCATCCAATCTTTCTTTTCTTCGGGATATAATCCTTCAATATGAAATTGAAGACCTGCTAATAAATCCTTTCTTAGTTTTTCCATAGTTTCACTGGCAATAACAAAGCCATCGACATCAGAGAGGTGGGCTGATATGCCCTTACCTGCTTTATAAACAATTACTTTAAGAGTTTTCATATTCTAAATATTTATTATTTTATTGCTTTTATAAGTAGGAAGTATTATACTATTCAGTAAGATTTTTAAAATTTATACCTGTTTGCCTTTCAATACTTTTTAAGTTTTCGATCCAAACAACCTCAGATAACTTTCCATTAACGGTGACAGTACTAAGAATAGTTGGATGCTTGAATTGCCTGTGACTTGTTCCATTTTGTCTATCCATATACCAACCTTGATTAATAAGAATTGATATTATTTCTTTCACTTTGAAAACTCGTTTCATTGGCATAAAGATTTATCGGTTCAAACTCAATTGCAAAGGTAACGTATTTTGTTACATTTCTATGGTGTTATGATTGTTTTTTCTCAAACATCACAAACTTTAACAGTATGATTTTGATGTCTGTTACTGTTAAAACATTATCGGCTGAACTTCATAAATGAAATTCAGCCGATTGTATCTATGCAAAGCTGTAGTTTTGCTTTAGTGTGGAATAGGTGAGCTATACGCCGAACAAATGAGATTCTATATATCCTTTAAAACAAATCGGCGTGAGTACCTGTACGAATAAGCGTTAGTTCTCTTTCTTCTTCATTTTGCAACCAGATCATTAACCAGTCAACTTGAATATGGCACTCCCAGCAATCGAAGTAATCACCCGATAATTTATGCGGATTATAATTAGTAGGCAAATTACCTGTTTCCACAAGGATTTCGATTGCTTTTTGGAGAAGAGTAAGATTGTAATTTCTTTTAATGCAACGTTTTTTAGTACATGACAAAAATTATATAGCGATATAATTATTTGATTTTCAATAAAATAGTTGTCTTTTTATTTGGTAAAGACCTTGAAATTTCGTATCTTTATAGCTAACTACCAATCAGTTATAATGAAAACGAAAGATTCCAAGGTCTCGCACAAAAGTAGTGATTTAACCTCAGTTTTGGTTGAACACTTCGGTAAAAGTTTAAACTTAGCCCGAATAAAGTTCATTAGTTTGTTTATTTGCGCTCTTTGCAAGGTTCAAGTCGTTTGTTTTGAAAAGCTTGCCAGCGGCTTTGAAAACAACTGTGGCAGCGACTCTTCGCTACGACGAATACAGCGTTTTATGGCTGATTATTCGTTGGATAAAGACTTGATTGCAAGATTGATATTTGCACTTTTGCCACATGAACCTCCTTATTCGATTGCTATCGACAGAACGAATTGGAAGTTTGGACAAACAAATATCAATATCTTGGTATTAGCCATTGTTTACAAAGGAGTTGCCTTTCCTATATTATTCAAATTAATGCCTAAGCGTGGCAATTCTCACACAACAGAGAGAATTCAAATCGTGAATCATTATATTCGATTATTTGGAAAAGAATCTATTCAATACTTGGTAGCAGACCGAGAATTTATTGGCGAACATTGGATTGATTATCTGAACTTTAATAGAATTGAATATCATATCCGCATTCGGGATAATTTCTGGGTTTTAAATCCTAAAACTGGAAAACAGTTTAAAGCAACATGGCTCTTTAGTGATTTAAAGTTGAATCAAACAAAATTTCTACACTCGATTTATTATGTCAATAATCAGTTGTGTTATTTGTCTGCTTCAAAAATCAAAAACAAAGAAGGAAGCCCTGAATTTCAGATAATTATTTCATTTTGTAAACCTGAAATCGCACAAAAAATATACAAAGATCGCTGGCAGATTGAAACTGCATTTAGAGCAATGAAAACAAGTGGATTCAATTTAGAAGACACTCATTTAACTGATATTGAC
>JADGPS010000087.1 GCA_017882285.1 Paludibacter sp.
ACCTCTGGTTCTGAATTCGCAGAGATAAATGCCTTGCCAGGTTCCCAAATTTAAGCGTCCGTTTGTAATAGGAATAGTCAGGCTTACTCCAACGATTGTTGATTTGGCATGTGCCGGCATATCATCGTCACCTTCGAGTGTATGTTCAAAATATGGTTCATGTTCCTTTACCAATCTGTCAAATATTTTTGTCATATCAGTTGGTACATCGGGGTCGGCATTCTCATTGATAGTCAGTGCTGCTGAGGTGTGTTTCAAAAACAAGTGTAACAAACCAACTTCTGGCAATTGCGGTAAATGAGCCACAATTTCGTCTGTTATCAGATGAAATCCACGGTTACGTTGGCGAAGTGAGAATTCAGTTTGAGAGGTCATAATTTTCAATTTGTTTCAAGTATACAAATGTAATTCATCTGCTTGAAGTAAAAAAATTAAAATGCTAAATTCCGGAAGCCGCCAGCATTCATTATGTTTGAATTTTGTAACATTTAACTAAAATTATGTAAGGTTTTATGATTAAAAGTCCTTATCTTTGTGTTGTGAAAACTAATTCACAAATTAAAACAAATTAAATCAAATGAAAACATTAAAATTTGTTGTAGTTGGAATGATGTTGATTCTTGCCGGCGCGTTGCAAGGTCAGTCATCAGTAAGAGTGCATATTGGCACTCCACCTGCTTGGGGGCCTGCAGGTTATAATAATGTGCGATATTACTATCTTCCCGATGTGGAAGCTTATTATGATGTACAAACAGCAATGTTTATTTACATGTCGGGGAATACATGGGTTCACAGATCCTATTTGCCCGATCGTTACCGGAATTACGATTTGTATCATGGTTACAAAGTTGTAATGCATGACTATCATGGTAACGCGCCTTATACTAATTTCAGAGAGTACAGAATGAGATATTCAAAAGGCTATCATGGAAGTCCTCAAAGAAATATCGGTGTCAGGGATTATCATAATAATATTCAGATAAGACAACATACCGTAGTTCAGCCAAATAGACCGGCTATCAGGGTTATTGACAGACATCAGGATAGAGTTATTAACAGACATCAGGATAGAAGTATCAACCAAAACCACATACAAAGGAATGATAATAGCAGAGGGGATAACAACGATCAGCAACGTAGAAATGACAGAAGAAATTGAAATCGGAAATAAATTAAGCTGTCAGTATTAGACTCGTATAAAACAAATAATTAATCATAATTTGTTTCAATTATTCAAATGTAATTCATCTGCCTGAAGTAACTTTGAATTGTCAAGTGAAACGGAAGTAGGCTCTGCTGGAGAGCAATCTGTCAGGGATAATTTGACTTTCGACAAAATACTAATGTTCAATGGGTTTTCCTCAACAGGATGACCCATTGTTATTTTAGAAAAACTATGCCTTATAAATCTTTATAAACCTTAAACAATTTAATAAAGCTCTCTTTATCAGTCTTAGTAATCAGTTTGACTAATTCTTTCAATTCTTGTCCGGTCTCTAATTTCGGATTAATGGATATATAGCGTCGTATAATTGCGACTTGATGAAATTGGCACATTTAAACCTTATATAAAGCGAAAAGTTGAAACATCCCTTAAGACCATCACAAACAATTCCACGAACTATATAGCCTTGTAATTCAATATAATCAACTCTTTTTCTGTAATCAGCTAAGCGTTCATTCTTTACAAACTTTTTCCAAAGATCCATTCCTGTTTGTGCATCCATTATAATTAAAACTCCCCAGTCTCGACCCCAATAGGTAATATCCATTAGCAGAACTCCTCCTCTGGGTAACATGAGTTCTCAGCCTGAATTTTTGACCTTTAAGCCAAATTCTAAATTCCGGAATCTGCCCGCATTCGTAAAGTGTGAATTTTGTAACTCTAAACCAAAATTATGTAACGCTTTGGTGATTTAAAGTCCGCATCTTTGCGTTGTGAAAACTAATTCATAATTTAAAACAAATTAAATCAAATGAAAACATTAAAATTTGTCGTAGTTGGAATGATGTTGATTCTTGCCGGCGCATTGCAAGGTCAGTTATCTGTAAGAGTGCATGTTGGCACGCCACCTGCTTGGGGTCCTGCAGGTTATAGTAATGTTCGTTATTACTATCTTCCCGATGTGGAAGCTTATTATGATGTGCAAACATCGATGTTTATTTACATGTCGGGGAATACATGGGTTCGCAGATCCTATTTGCCTGATCGTTACCGGAATTACGATTTGTATAATGGTTACAAAGTAGTAATGAATGACTATCGTGGCAACACGCCTTATACTAATTTCAATGATTACAGAGCAAGATATTCAAAAGGCTATCATGGAAGTCCGCAAAGAAACATCGGTGCAAGGAATTATCAAAATACAAATCAGGTAAGGCCACAACCTGTAGTTCAGCAAAACCGAACTGTCAAACATTCAAATGTTAGAGTCATAACCAAAAAACAGGTACAAAGGCATGACAATGGCAGAGGGAATAACAAATGAAATGGAAATAAGAAATAAAATTAAGCTATCACCATTAAACTCATATAAAACAAATAATTAATTATAATGAAAAAAATAACTTTTATTATCGCATTGATCATATTAACAATGGGTTCAAATTTATCGGCTCAAGAGAGTAATTATCCTGAAAGACACGGAGGTGCTTTGAATCTGGGTTTAGGTATTGGCGGATATTATGGATATTATGGCTACATAGGTCACGCTTTACCTGTTCTTGATATAAATTACGAATTTGGAATAGCCCGTAACTTTACATTGGCTCCTTTCATAACATTGGGTACTTACTCGGATGCTAACTTTACATCGTTTATTACTCCAATCGGTGTAAAAGGAACATACTATCTGGATGAATTATTTCATGCCGATTCTAGATGGGATTTTTATGTTGCAGGTTCATTGGGAATAGCCCTTGTTAGCACAACCTGGAATGTTAACTATAATGGTGATAGAACGTATTATACTTCAGCAAATCCATTGTACCTTGATTTACATTTTGGAACAGAATATCACATTTCGAGAAATATTGGCTTATTCCTCGATCTTTCAACCGGAGTTTCAACTATTGGTATTGCAATTCATTAAAAATCAATAAACTATACCAAAGATTAATGTCAGTATTGAAAGTTTAAAGCACGTTTATTAGCTTCATTTTAAAGATTGTAGGCAATATTTTAATCAAGCAAAATTAAAAACAATATGGCAAAAGAAAAGGAAGGTAAAGAGAAATCTACTAAAAAAGCACCTTTAAAAAACCTGAAAGATAAGCGGGCTGAAAAAGCGTTGAAACGTAAGGATAAAACCAAAGTAAGCGAAGTTTAATTCATAAATTTAGGTTATATGTATAGTAAGTTTGAGAAACGTACTTCATTTAATCCACCCTTTTCAAATGTCAATGGACATAAGAGAAGGGTTGGTTGTTTTCATGACTTTACTTTTTGTAATTAAGCAATATAGAGTCTGAATTATGAATTAATTTCAAGTGTGAATTATGTAATTCTTTCCAAAAATAGTGTAACTTTCTCCTATAAAGATAACCTTATATTTGTACAATTGAATTAATAAAAATCCAAATTTAAAAACTTCAACATCATGAGTACAGAAAAAGTAGTATTAGGCGTATTAGTCGGCGCAGCCGCTGGTGCATTATTAGGTGTTTTATTCGCTCCGGCAAAGGGTACGGTAACCCGTAGATCAATTGTTCGAACAGGTGAAAGACAAGTGGACGAATTGAAAGATAAATTTAATGAATTTATCGACAGTATTACCGATAAATTTGACCAAGTTAAAGAAGAAGTGGTTGACTTTGCCGAAGAAGCCATGAACAAATCGGAAGAAGTTGAAAAAGAAGTAAAGGCTTCCAAGATTAAATAGTTTCAGGCTTGCTAAAATTTAAAGTCCGCTCCGAAAAGAAATTTTCAACGAATTTGTCCTACATTTGGATTTTCGGAGCGGACTTAATAGCCTGAAAATTAAAGTACTAATATCATTAAATTAATTAAGAAGAAAATTTATAATCAAACCAACATCATGGAAGAGAATACGAATTTAATTGAATCGTTGCTCGAAAGGGCTGCCGAATACGGTAAAACAAGCTATGAACTGGTAAAACTCAATGTAGTTGATAAATCATCCGACGCCATTTCATCATTTATGCCTCAAACTGTTGTCGTTGCAATTATTGGATCATTCATGTTGTTTTTAAGTTTAGGAATAGCTTTTTGGCTTAGCGAAGTTTTAGGGGAATTTTATTATGGATTCTTACTGGTAGCCGGCTTCTATGCTCTTATTGCCATTGTTTTACATTTTTTTATGCGTAAATGGCTAAAAAGAATATTTTATGATTATTTAATAAAACAAATGTTAAAATAAAATCAAAATGGAAAACATATGCTGTGCAGCCGAGCTCAAATTAGCCATACGTGAAAAACAATTTGAACAAGAAATTCAAGGTAAGCTTTTGAAAGAACAATTCTTTGGTACGTTCGAAAGTATGAAGCCTATTAATATGATTAAAAACACATTAAGTGAAATAACTTCTTCACCGTACTTGATTGACAACATGTTAGGTGCCATCACGGGTTTAGTAAGTGGTTTTATTTCAAAAAAAATTGCTGTAGGTACATCGCATAATTTGTTTAGAAAAATTATGGGTTCATTTCTACAGTTTGGAGTAACAAACCTTGTTGCTCAACATCCTGAAACTGTGAAAACTATCGGACAATTTATTATAGAAAAGATTTTTCATAAAAAAGAAGTCAAAACGTTAAAAATGTGATTTTTAAAAAATCAATATTACCTATTTACGTTAAAGCCGGCATTTTTATTGTTGGCTTTTATGCCTTGTTAATGATTTTGTATATCGGACAGAGCATTTTTATTCCGCTTATTTTTTCCTTTATTGTTGCCATATTACTCAATCCAATTGTCAATTTCTTTGTTCGACTTAAATTCAACAGAATATTGGCAATTATAATCACTCTTTTGCTTACGGTTGTAGTTATTCTGGCTTTTATAGCTCTAATCTATACTCAGGCAGTTAGCTTTAGTGATTCCTGGCCATTATTTGTGAAAAAATTTACGGAGATTCTTAATCTAACCATTAGCTCTGCATCCGAATATTTAAATATCAGACCTTCAATTATTCATGCCTGGGTAACTAAAACACAGCATGAACTCATTAATATCAACGGAAATTTAATTGGACAAACAATTGTAAGTTTGGGTGGTATTGTTGCAGCTTTGGTTTTAGTGCCGGTTTACATTTTTGTAATTTTATATTATCAACCAATTTTAATTGAGTTTATCCATAGACTTTTTAATAAAGAACATCAAAGTCAGGTAAGCGAAATTGTGACCCAAACGAAATCGGTTGTTCAACATTATCTGGTAGGGTTGATTATTGAAGCAGCTATTGTTGGTACACTGAATGCTGTCGGACTTTTATTACTTGGAATTCAATATGCAATTTTGCTTGGCGTACTTGGTGCTATACTTAATGCAGTGCCATACATTGGAGGAATCATTGCTGTTGCATTATATATGATGGTTGCATTGGTTACTAAAGAGTCTCCCTGGTTTGCAGTGTATGTTTTCGGAGTTCATACTTTTATCCAAGTAATTGACAATGATTTTATTGTACCAAAAATTGTGGCTTCAAAAGTGAAAATTAATGCCCTTTTTTCAATCATTGTAGTACTTATAGGAAATGCGTTGTGGGGAATCCCCGGTATGTTCCTTTCCATTCCTATGCTTGCCATAGTCAAAGTCATTTTTGATCATATAGATTCATTGAAACCACTGGGATTTTTGTTTGGAGATACCATGCCACCATTAATTAAGATAATACCGATTTTCAAAAAGAAGAAATTAGCATGATTGACGTAAAAAAAGAAGGTGTTTTATTCACCAATACCGATTTGGAATTTGAAAATGAAGGTGTATTAAACCCGGCAGTCATTCGCATTGGCGATAGTGTTCATATATTCTACAGGGCTGTTCAACTCTGGAATCAATCTACAATTGGTTATTGTCGGCTGGATGGGCCTTTGACAATTGTTGAACGTTGGGATAAGCCTATTATTGTTCCTGAATTCGATTACGAATCGCATGGAGTGGAAGATGCTCGTATTGTGAAAATTGATGATTTGTATTACATGACCTATACCGGTTACGATGGAATTAATGCCCGCGGTGCATTGGCTACGTCAAAAGATTTAATTCATTTTAAAAAACATGGACTTATTGTACCGCCAATAACCTATTCGAAATTTGTGTTTTTGGCTGAAACAAATGGTAATGTAAATGAAAATTACTACCACAATCATGGGTTTTATTATCAGGAATCAGATCCGGGTAAAAAAATGATGTTGTGGGATAAAAATGTTATCTTTTTTCCACGTAGAATCAATGGGAACCTTGTTTTTCTTCACCGAATCAGACCGGGAATTCAAATTGTTTCGGTAAAAGAAGTAGCTGATCTCACCAAAGAGTTTTGGAAAGAGTATTTCCTTAATTTACATGATAATATTGTTCTTGATCCTATTTTTCCGCACGAATTAAGTTACATAGGTAGCGGCTGTCCACCCATTGAGACTGAACATGGCTGGGTGCTTATTTATCATGGCGTTCAACAAACCGAAAAAGGGCGGGTTTATTCTGCTTGTGCTGCCTTGCTTGACTTGAATAATCCCGCAAAAGAACTGGCACGATTACCTTACCCATTGTTTTTCCCCGAATATGATTGGGAACTGATTGGCGAAGTGAATAATGTGGTTTTTCCCACCGGTACTGCTCTGTTTGGCAATACTTTATTTATTTATTACGGTGCTGCTGATTCACTTATTGCCACTGCTTCTTTGAGTTTGTCGGCATTGGTTGACGAATTATTAACGTATACAAAAACACCTAAAAATGAAAAATGACAGAGATTCTTCTCAATATGATAAATTTATTAGTGAGCAGGCCATATATGGCTATAACAATACAGTTTATCCCCGGGTAACTTCTAGAAAAAGTAAACTCCAGGCGACACAAGATCATAATTTGAACCTTGCCGAAATTTTGGTAATAAGTTCGTATCCACCTCGTGAATGTGGTATAGCCACTTATTCACAGGATTTGATTAAAGCGTTGAATAATAAATTCAGCAATTCATTGTCTATCAAGGTCTGTGCATTAGAATCCGGCAAATCTGATTTTGTTTACCCCGATGAAGTGAAATTTAAGCTTGATACTACTCACATTTCTGATTATATGACTTTAGCCGATAAAATTAACAATGACAATCGCATTCAAATTGTGTTGTTTCAACACGAGTTTGGGTTTTATGCAGAACACGAACAGATATTTCTAAAAATGCTTTATGAACTTTCAAAACCGATAGTAATTGCTTTCCATACAGTTCTCCCACATCCCGACGAACATTTAAAAGCTCAAGTTAAGAATATTGCATCTGCTTGCAAATTTATTATCGTAATGACGAAAACATCAGCTGATATTCTAATAAATGAGTATGGTGTGGCGAAGCAAAAAATAACAGTGATTGCACATGGAACACATTTAGTTCCTCATTTGAGTGAAAAATTTCTGAAAGAAAAATACGGTTTAACCGGCAAGAAAGTGCTTACGACATTCGGTTTGTTAAGTTCGGGTAAAAGTGTTGAAACCACATTGGACGCATTACCGGCAATAATAAAACAAATCCCGGAAGTAATGTTTCTGATTATTGGCAAAACACATCCCGAAGTGGTGAAAAATGAGAATGAAAAATACAGGGATAGTCTTGAATTAAAAGTAAAAGAGCTTGGCATTCACGACAATGTGAGATTTATCAATAAATACCTCGATTTGCCGGAATTATTGGAATATCTACAATTGACAGATATATATGTTTTTACAACCAACGATCCAAATCAGGCCGTAAGTGGCACTTTTGTGTACGCTATGAGTTGCGGTTGTCCAATCATTTCAACACCCATTCCTCATGCCAAAGAAGTGCTGACTGAAGATACGGGTATCATTTTTGACTTTCGGAACTCAGAACAATTAGCTGCCGGTGTTATTCGTTTATTAAATGATTATCCGCTGAGAAAGAATATCATTTCCAATACTTTACAAAAAATAGTTTCAACTTCGTGGGAAAACTCAGCCGTTGCTCATGCCATGTTAATTCAAAAAATGGCTCCCGATAAAATTAAAATTCAATATAATTTACCCGAAATCAATTTAAATCACCTGAAAGCAATGACAACTGACTTTGGTATGATTCAGTTTTCAAAAATCAATCAACCCGATATAAATTCAGGTTATACCCTTGACGATAATGCCAGAGCGTTGGTAGTCAACTGCATGTATTTGAAATCGGCAGATGAAAAAGCGTGTATTGCTGATATTCAAAAATATCTTGACTTTATTCGTTTTTGTCAGCAACCCAAAGGTAACTTTTTGAATTATGTTGACAAAGAAAAGGAATTTACAAGTCAAAACAATGACGTGAATTTAGATGATTCGAATGGGAGAGCGATTTGGGCATTGGGATATTTAGTGTCACAAAAAAGTAAGTTACCTAAAGAAATGGTGTTAGAAGCCGAGTCCACACTTCAACGATCGTTGAAACGTATGAACATTGTCAAATCAACACGGGCTATGGCATTTGCCATAAAAGGAATTTTCTATTACCAAAAAATTGTGAAATTGCCCGATAATATCGCTCTTGTAAAAATCTTTGCCAATCGGTTAGTTCAAATGTTCAAACATGAATCGAGCAAAAACTGGGAATGGTTTGAAGGGTACCTCACTTATGCCAACAGCATTTTGCCCGAAGCTATGCTCTACGCTTGGTTACTGACCGGCGATTCAACGTACAAGGACATCGCTAAATCATCGTTCAACTTCCTGTTATCAAATACTTTTAACGAAAAAGGAATTGATGTCATTTCAAACAAAAGTTGGATGCTAAAAGGACGTGAACGTGGTCATTTCGGAGAACAACCCATTGATGTGGCATATACCATTATGACATTGGAAATATTTTATGATGTGTTTCGGGACGATGATTATTTACAGAAATTGCAAATTGCATTTAACTGGTTCCTCGGAAATAACCGATTGCAACAAATAGTTTATAATCCCTGCACGGGTGGTTGTTACGACGGAATGGAAGAAACGCATGTAAATCTGAATCAAGGAGCTGAGTCAACAGTAAGTTACCTGATGGCACGATTAACAGTTGAAAAATACAAAGATGAACAGTAAAACGCCAAAATCTATCGCTGTTATTGTGGCACATCCCGACGATGAAACATTATGGGCTGGTGGAACAATACTTAGTCATCCATATCATAAATGGTTTATTGTATGTCTCTGTCGTGCAAATGATAGCGAACGCGCTCCGCGATTTTATAATGCTTTGAAACTCTTGAAAGCCGAAGGAATTATGGGCAATCTGGATGATGGACCGGATCAGCACCCCTTGGATGAAAAGGAATTGGAAGATGAAATTTTACGATTACTTCCGGCAACCCATTTCGACCTGATTTTAACCCATAATTCCACCGGTGAATATACCCGGCATCGAAGACATGAAGAGGTAAATAAAGCGGTGTTAACGCTTTGGCATAACGGGAATATTTCTGCCAACGAACTTTGGACTTTTGCTTATGAAGATGGGAATAAGACCTATTTTCCCCAGTCAGTAGAAAGTTCCGATATTGTTGAAATACTTCCTGAAAAAATTTGGTTGAAAAAATACGCTATTATTACTGAAACTTATGGCTTTGAAAAAAACAGTTGGGAAGCTGAAACAACACCAAAATCAGAGGCATTCTGGCAATTTAAAGATTCGCATAATGCAATATTATAATTCGTTTTTTTTTTGTAAACAGTAAAATCAAATCCTATAAAAATCACTAAAATGAAAACACAAAATGAATTAAATATATTCAAAACTATGAGTATAGAAGTCTTAAAATCGCTTTATTATAAAAGTAAAGCATATCTGATTGAAAAGAGCAGATTCGAAGTTGAAACAGTTTATTTAGCAAAAGCATCAAGGCATTTTAGAGAATCGCCAATCATAAGAAAATCGCTTAAAAAAATCGGAAATGAATTGAAAATTTTTAAGAAAGCAAGTATAGAAACGTTGAAATCATCATACAATGAAAGTATTGGTATTGTATGAATATCCTCCTACACCGGGAGGATTAGCGACACAGGGAGATCTGTTATATAAAGGATTGCTTGAAATGGGCGTTGATGTTCATGCAGTTCATTATGAATCGGCTCAGGAAAAGGAATGGTATTACCGCTGGTTTAAGCCGGATGTAGTTGTCGGTGTTGGTTATTGGGGATATACACCTCATTTGATTCTACATCCTTTACGGTATGGAATTCAACCGGTTCCGTGGTTGGTGGCCGATGGCTATATTGCCAATTATCAGGAAGTGTTGAATGCACTTCCACTCATTTTGGTAACTTCCAATTGGGTAAAGGAAATGTATGTGCGCGATGGAATTAATGGTGATAAAATTGAAGTTTTACCCGTTGGTTGCGATACCGATTCATTCAGACCATTCAGCAAAGACGATCCGAAAATTATTGCCGTGCGTGAAGCATTGGGTGTTGCACCCGATCAGTTAATGATACTGACAGTTGGTGGTGATGCGGCTTCGAAAGGAGCACAAGAAGTAATGCAGGCATTAGCAATAATTGATAATCGCGCGCCCGATTGGAAATATGTTTGCAAAGTGTGGCCTCAACCGCGTACCAAATTTCAGAATCTGGCGGATTTGGAAATGGCAACACACTTGGGAATTGAAAAAAATGTTTTTTATGCAACTAATACCATTTCGCGGACTTTTATGCCTTATCTGATAGGCGCTTGCGATATTTACGCTGCACCTTCGCGGCTCGAAGGTTTCGGAATGCCACAAGTAGAAGCCGGTGCCTGCGGAAAGCCGGTTCTGAGTATTAAGGCTATGGGGATGTTGGATACGCTGATTCATGGTGAAACAGCTTTTCTGGCTGAAGTGGCAAGAAAAATTGTTGTCAACGAAGTAATACTTGGCGGTGAATCGGGATTTGAAGAACATCATAAAGTTGTATTTAACACGCCTCGAACAGTTGATTATCGTGCTGATGTACAGGATATCGCCAAATATTTAATGGTTTTAATGCAGGATGAAGAATTACGAGAAAAAATGGGAAAAGCAGGAAGAGAACGTGTTGTCGCAAATTTCGACTATCGCGTTGTTGCCAAAAGGTTTGTACAAATATTGAGTGAGAGATTGGGAATAAACTAATGCGAGGCCCCAAGCCCCTAAAGGGGATGTGAAGAACGTTGTGCAAGAATATAAAATATAAGAGACGATACTAATCAATAGCCCCCTTTAGGGGGTTGGGGGCAGATTGTTTCTTTAGAGTAATACATTAAAAATAAATATCATGCCACTAAAAAAAGGAAAATCAAAAAAGGTGATTTCGGACAACATTGAAGAAATAATGCACAGCTATCACCAGACGGGAACGATAGGAACATCAACCCCGGAATCGAACGAGAAAGCACAGAAACAGGCCATAGCGATAGCTTTTGACATGGCAAAGAAGAAGAAATAAATTGACGATAATGAAACCAACAGATTTACAATCAATAGAACAAGCAAAAGCTGCAGCACTTGAAGTATTGTTACACAATGCGCATGGACCATTTATGGGACTTCCACGAACGGCAGGTTGGGGTTATCCCGAACCGTACACACGTGATTTGATGTTTTCCATTTTGGGAATTGCAGTTACCGGAAATAAAAAACTGTTGGACAGCATTCGAAAAGTA
>JADGPS010000130.1 GCA_017882285.1 Paludibacter sp.
TCTCGTCTAAAATAGAAACTGGAGGCAATACTCCAAATGCATCAGCCGACAAATAGATAATCTTTTTTGCGTGACCAGCTCTTGATGGCGAAACAATTTTGTTAATGAAATAGATTGGGTAAGAAACACGGGTATTTTCTGTTTTAGAAGCAGCTGCAGTATAATCAGGAGTTCCGTCTTCATTTACAGTTACATTTTCCAGTAAAGCGTCCCGACGGATAGCTCTCCAGATATCTGGTTCGTTTTCTTTACTTAAGTCGATTACTTTAGCATAACAACCACCTTCATAGTTGAAAACACCATTGTTATCCCAACCATGTTCGTCATCGCCAATTAAATAACGTTTTGGATCAGCAGAAAGAGTCGTTTTACCCGTACCGGAAAGACCAAAGAAGATAGCTACATCACCATCTTTACCAACGTTGGCAGAGCAATGCATGGAAGCCATACCTTTCAAAGGTAAATAGTAGTTCATCAAGGCAAAAATTCCCTTCTTCATTTCACCACCGTACCAGGTACCACCAATGACCTGCATTTTGGTAGTCAAATTGAACAGTGTGAACACTTCAGAGTTCAAACCTTGCTCTTTCCAATTTGGGTTAGTTGTTTTCGAACCGTTCAAACACACGAAATCAGGTTCACCATAGTTAGCCAGTTCGAAGTGCGAAGGACGGATAAACATATTGGTTACAAAATGTGCCTGCCAGGCAACTTCCATGATAAAACGAACTTTCATTCGGGTATCTTCGTTGGTTCCACAGAAAGTATCCACTATATACAATTTTTCTGCAGTTGATAGCTGTTTTGTTACCAAATCTTTGCAATGATCGAATACTTCTGGAGTTGTTGGTCGGTTGATGGTACCATCCCACCATAAATGCTCATCGGTAACTGCATCTTTTACAAAAAATTTGTCTTTAGGTGAACGTCCGGTGAATTTACCTGTATCAACAGATACAGCACCAGTATTAGTTAAAATACCTTTTTCAAAACCTTCGTTGGCAGGATCAATTTCTGCCTGAAAAAGTTTTTCGTAGGTTGGATTATGAAAAATTTCAACATTGGTTTGAATACCGTACTTTAACAGATCTGTGTTTTTCATACTAAGTGTTTATTATTTAATAGTTTCAACAATACAAAATTTTCTCGACACCAAAAATAGTTTATTTTAAAACCGCTACCGGAGGCCAGATATTAAATTAAGATCATTTCGGTTTAGGTGAAGCAGAGTGAGGATAGTTTATTGTTAATATCCTGATATACAAGACATAAACGGATTACAGCAAAAAAAAAGAATGTTAAGAAATTATTAATTTCCTAACATTCTTTTTAAAGAGAAATGCTATATCAATTATGATCTGGGATGAAATTGATTTAGAGTAGTTTTCAGATAATCACGATCAAGATGTGTATAAATCTCAGTCGTTAAAATTGATTCGTGTCCAAGCATTTCCTGCACTGCACGTAAATCAGCACCACCATTAATCAGGTGGGTTGCAAATGAGTGACGGAAAGTATGAGGGCTGATCTTTTTCTCGAATCCGGCTTTTAAAGCCAAATTTTTTATGATAGTAAAGATCATAACACGACTCAGTTTTTTACCTCTTCGGTTCAGGAATAAAATATCTTCACTGTCCTTGGAGATTTTTAGAGTCTTCCGGTAGACGTCCATGTATTTGTTAATTTCCTCAACCGCCTTTTCACTAACAGGAACCAGTCTTTCCTTATTAGATTTACCTTCAACTTTAATGTATCCCTGATCAAATGACAAATTCGAAATCTTCAGGTTAACTAATTCCGAAACACGAAGACCGCAACTGTATAAAGTTTCGAGCATCGCCTTGTTCCGTTGACCTTCAGGTTTGTTTAATTCAACAGTGTCGATCATCAGATCAATCTCTTCGATTGTTAGAACATCCGGGAGTTTTCTTCCAATTTTCGGAGATTCCAACAGAGTTGTGGGATCATTGGTTACTTTACCTTCCATAAGCAAATACTTATAGAATGATTTAATTCCAGAGATTGTCCGGGCTTGCGTTCTTGGTGAAACTCCTTTGTCGTTGATCCACTCAACGAATTTTTTCAAGTGAGCCAGTTTCACTTTTTCCGGAGCTAGTTTCTTAAGTTCTTGATCTGCAAAAGTCATAAGCTTGTTTATATCATTGATATAAGCAGCGATAGAGTTTGCTGACAAACCTTTCTCCAAACGTAAGAAAGACTCAAATCCTTTTTTGCTATCTTCCCATTTCATAATTAAATACTTTAAAATTTAAATTCTATAACAATTATTGATAATTTTGGTTTTGTAAACTCTTTAAAATGTACATTTTAAATTAAAAATATGACCATCCATCAAGATTACATAATTTTTAAGTACGAATTTACAATCGGTTAAGTTACTATTTTTTTATAATAATATATCAAAACATGAAAATTTTGTTAATAAATGGTCCGAATTTGAATTTATTAGGCATTCGTGAAAAAAGTATTTATGGTGAAATCTCATTTGAAAGCTATTTCCATACCTTACAAATCAAGTTCCCTGACATCAAAATGGAGTATTTTCAATCCAATGTTGAAGGTGAACTGATCAACAAGATTCATGAATGGGGATTTGATTACGATGGAATTATCATCAATGCCGGAGCATACACACACACCTCTATAGCGATCAGGGATGCAATCTCCGGAGTAAAATCTCCGGCAGTTGAAGTTCATATTTCAAACATCCTGACCAGAGAAAGTTTCAGGCACGAATCGTTGATTGGCCCGGTTTGCATCGGTAGTATCATGGGATTTGGGCTTGATTCATATAGACTTGGTATTGAAGCGATTACAGAATACATTAAAAGATGATCACCATTGATGTCATCTAAAGGTATTGTTTACCCGGAAATTAAAAATTTCCATACTTTTGACGCCCTCTAAGAAAAATTAACAATTTATGAAACGAACATGTTTGCATAAAATACAAATACCAATTAAAATGCTAACATGTGAGTTCCATACTACAATTAAAAAACGAATCATTTACATATGAAATACACCAAAATAGTTGCAACTATTTCAGATAAACGTTGCGAAGTTGAGTTTATCAGGCAATTGTTTGAAGCCGGAATGAATGTCGTCCGATTGAACACAGCTCACATTTCAGCTGAAGGCGCACTGACCATGATCAACAATGTTCGGGCCGTTTCCGATTCAATCGGAATTCTGATTGATACCAAAGGACCTGAAATACGGACAAAAGGTATTGCTGAACCAATAAATGTAAAAGAAGGTGATATTATCAAAATCAAAGGTGGCGAAGGCATATCAAATCAGGAAATTTTCTATGTCAGTTATGAGCAGATTCACCGCGATGTACCTGTCGGAAATCATATACTTATTGATGATGGCGATCTTTCTCTTGATGTGATTGAACAGGCTGATGATTGTTTAATCTGCCGGGTTGGGAATAACGGGCAAATCAAAAACAAAAAAAGTGTCAATACCCCGGGGGTTACGGTTGATCTACCTTCAATAAGCGAAAAAGATATTGAATTTATTGAGTTTGCCGCCAAACACGATGTTGATTTTATCGCTCATTCATTTGTCCGGAATAAAGAAGATGTTTTAGCTGTTCAAAAAATTCTGGATCAGAATGAAAGCAAGATTAAAATCATTGCTAAAATTGAGAATCTGGACGGAGTGAATAATATTGATGAAATTCTGGAACATGCTTACGGTATTATGGTGGCCCGCGGTGATCTGGGAATTGAAATTGCGGCTGAAAAAATTCCGGGGATACAGCGAATGTTGATTGTAAAGGCTGTTCAACAAAAAAAACCGGAAGCCTGT
>JADGPS010000088.1 GCA_017882285.1 Paludibacter sp.
AACAATTGAGATTTTCAAGACTATTTTCACTTCTGAGCAGATTGAAAAAATGATTCAAATTGATAAGTCGGAATTCGATAATATATTGAACTTGCCTGTCGATAAATACTTTGAAAAACAATTTAATATTGGTGATACTATTAATGAGAACGGTTATGAAAATTCAGAAATAATTGAGCAGAATGAAATTATACTGGCTTCGTATACTACCATGTATAATAACTCACCAGGCAAAATAATATTTTATAAAAATAACATTATGCTTTATATTAACTCATTGATAAATAGCTACTTTACAACACCAATAGGTTTGAATGTTGCACTTTACATACATTATTTTGTCATGTCAGATTTATTGATGCATGAAGGATTTCATCACTACTGTGATGTCAAAAGGCAGTTGACGGGTTCAAAATTTGATATTAATATTGAAGATAGATTAGCTGTTGCTCACTCATATAACCAGTTCTCTATTCCGTTAGTTAGAAGGATTTTTAACATAGAATACATGTATGTTTATGATAAGTTTCTGAATTTATCATACAATAAACAACTATTTAGAAAAATGAGAAATCAAAATCGGATTTTATTCGATTATTTAATGTCAGAACATTTTATGTCATATTATTCAAGTGATTATAAAAACTGGCAAAATTACACTCACAAGAATGCTTATAAGACGGAATTTTACAATTATATAAAAAATAGCAAGTTGGATCAATTGTTAGCCTGCGGTGTTCCAGTAAATGATATTTTAAAAGAAATAGATTTTATCGGAGTTGAAGGTGCAAAACTGGTTGTGGAATAGTTGGATCTGTGGCCACATTTTCTAATACAATTTCAATAAAAATCATCTTCATCCGGAAAGTCATCAAATTCATCCAGTAAGTAACGGTGTCTATCTTGCATTGATGATACCGGGGCATCATCAAAATCTGACTCTTCAATTTCCTCTATAACCATATCCATTTCTTCTTCCATTTTGTTAATCGTGTCATTATTCAGTTTTTCATGTCCATATTCATTTGAAGGAAGCAACTCAAATATCTTCTGAAGTTGAATATCCCATTCTGTTTCTAATTTTTCAAAATCTGAAGCTGTGGTATAAATTGAATCATGAACGGTTAGTAACTTTATCTTATCATATTTACGATAAAGCTCTCCAACCACTTTAAATATGAAATTGGATTCAATTTTTACAAGAACATCATAAACGCATTGTTGTCTTTCTTTTATTTTAACGATTTGTTCATGAATGCACGGAAACTTGAGTTTCATATAATCAACAATCAGGGAATTGCTGTAGCCTTGTACATAAGGAGTACCATCAATACTTCCATTTAAATAAATCTGAAAGAGAAGTTTGACAATGTCTTTGGTAAATAATCTTTTGGATTTTACTCCTACTATTTCAGAAGAAATGTTTTCAAGATTCTTATTTTTATTGTTTCGAACTAATCTATTTTTCTCATCAGAATTCCGGTTTTCATTTAAACCTTTTGTAAGATTTTCATAAAAAGTGCCTTTATTAACCCATGTACAATATTCTATAAAATCAGCATCATCGACTAATTCGGGATTTTGATTAACACAATAAATCGCCAACATCAAGGGGAATGAATTACCAATGTCTTTTAACTTTAGAAACTCATTGTTGAGTTGGATATTGCTTAACCGCACATGCGAAGATAGCATGGTAAAATTAGTATATAATCTGTTTGAAGTAAATTTAAAAGTTTTATCACCTTTGCTCCATTTGAACAATTCTGCCTGATTATAAAACCATTTTGTAATGTCAATGAATTTACTGCCAGGAAATTGTGTTTTCTCTACCTCAGTTTGAAGTATTTGACAACTATTAAAATCTTTCTTTAATCTCTTCATGATTGCCGGATTTATAAGCAACCGGTTCGTGTAATTCCTTTTGATTGTTTTGGTTTTAGCATTTGTAGGAATGGCTTTTTTGTCAATGTTAGGAATGAAGATAACTCGTTGTATACTTATATTTCGTTTGAATAATTCAGTGAATTTATATCCAAATGCCTTATTTTCTTTATATTCTCTAAAAAAATACTCGGGTTTCTTTTTGCCCTTTATATTATACACAAAATAATCTCTTTGCAAATAACCATATTCTATTAAGTATTCGATATAAACTTTGTAATTATCTATAGTTGCCTTAAAAGCCACCGAAGGTATGTCAACATAGCCGTTATTATTCTTTTTATTGCTATTCATTTTACTTATTAGAAGATTTAATATCTTATCAAAATTTCTACTAAATAATTTTACTGATTTTCCATCAACTATTGTTTTTCCATCAGCTAAACCCTCAAATCCATTAAATTCAAAATTTACTTTCCTATCTATCTTTTTCATAACTCTTGCTTTTTTTATTTATATATTAAAAAAGCAAGGTTCGTTAATCAAAATATGTTATATATATTCATATTCTTAACTATATCAAATAAACTTAGAGTATTTAGAAGTTATGTGCTTGTATATGAATTGAATATAATTTTTAAGTGTAAATAATTTATTCTTTTCTCCTGAAATTTAGTTTTAATGCTTATGAATATATTCAAAATACGACTAAAAGTCATTTTCTAGAATTTATATATACAGAAAAAAAGTAAAACATATGATGAACTATAAGGATTATAATTCTCAATTGAAAGATTCAAATGAAAAATCTAAATCAAAAAAGAAATTATTGAAATCAAACAATAATAGCAAAGATTTAAAATCTAATGAATTAGAAAGGCAAAAGGAAGAATTTGAAAAAGAGGAGGCAAGAAAGGAATTTATCAAAACTAAAATGAATCAATATGTCCATGGCGCGTCAGCATTTGATTGAGCACTAAATTTACGTTGACGAATCGTTGACAAAAATACAATTAAGAAACCCTAACTGATTGAAAATCAATTAGGGTTTCGCCTTAAAAGTACCCAGAGCCGGGATCGAACCGGCATGGAAGTGAATCCACTGGTGTTTGAGACCAGCGCGTCTACCAATTCCGCCATCTGGGCAATTGTGAGGTGCAAAAGTAAGGAAATTTTTGAAAACAGCAAACGAATCGATTATTTAAATTTACGATTTACGATTTACGATTTACGATTTGCTTGTAATCAGCAGCTTAGTTCTTCGGGTTGTTGTATTTTTTAGCCACAAAGTCATTTCGTTTACCTTCAAAAATATCAAAGCGACAATACCAGCAATCTAATGAGCCATTTAAAAGCCGGATTTTTTCAGTTGGTTTCAGTCCGATTTTATCTAGACATTCCTCATGCGAACTGATGACCCAAACCGTACTGCCGGCAAATTTATGTTTCACGGTTGTGCCAAGCGAAGCATAAAGTCCGTAAATATCGTCGGAAGTAATCCGTTCACCATAAGGCGGATTTGTTACAATCATGCAGTTTTCAGCAGGTGCTTCCAACTTCTGAACAGGCATAACCTGCAACTCAATATATTTACTCAGACCGGTGCTTTTTACGTTTTGTTCAGCGATTTTGATGGCACGAGGTGAGTTATCAGACCCATAAATTTTAAACTCGAAAGGCCGTTCGTACGAGTCGTCGTTATACAAGGTATCGAAAAGTTCTTCATCAAAATCGTTCCACTTTTCAAAAGCAAATGCCGAACGATATATTCCGGGTGGAATATTTAAGGCAATCAGTGCTGCTTCAATCAATAAAGTTCCTGAACCGCACATCGGATCCACAAAGTTCGATTGACCTTTCCAACCAGCCATAAGTAACATACCCGCTGCCAGAGCTTCATTAAGCGGTGCTTCAGTTTGTGCCACACGATAACCACGCTTATGCAGTGATTCACCCGAACTGTCCAATGACAAAGTGCAACGGTGCTCGGCAATGTGGATATTAATCATCAATTGAGGTCCATCCAAACGAACCGAAGGTCGCCGTTCATATTTTTCCATAAACCAATCGGCAATGGCATCTTTTACGCGATAAGCCACAAATTTGGAATGACGGAAAACTTCAGAAAAAACGGTGGAATCAATAGCAAAAGTACTGTCAACCGACATATAATCGCTCCAGTTGATTTTTTTTACCTGATTATACACTTCGTCAGGATTTGAAGCTTCAAAAGACAAAATCGGTTTTAAAACCCGTGAAGCTGTCCGAAGGCAAAGATTTGCTTTATACATCAAGGCTTTATCACCGGTAAAACTTACTGCCCTTCGTTGAAGTTGAACATTATTGGCACCAATATTTACCAATTCAGTTGCCAATACTTCTTCCAACCCGCGAAAGGTTTTCGCAATCATTTCAAATTCCATATATTTTTTGTTTCTTGTTTCGTGTTTCGTGTTCCTTGATTCGCGTTTCGTGGTTTGGGATTAATAAATTAACTAATTAACTGATGAACCAATCAATCAATTTATTTCTTCTGAGTCAGTTTTGCTCCCGGAGGAACATCCGTATCCACCCAGAGATTTCCTCCGATTACCGCTCCATCGCCCACAGTAATAGTTCCTAAAATAGTAGAATTGGAATAAATGATTACATTGTTTCCAATTTTAGGATGACGGTCAATTCCTTTTATCGGATTGCCATCTTCGTCCAACGGAAAACTTTTTGCTCCCAATGTAACTCCCTGATACATTTTTACATTATTGCCGATAACTGCTGTTTCGCCAATTACCACTCCGGTTCCGTGATCGATGGTAAAATAATTGCCGATTGTTGCTCCGGGATGAATGTCAATGCCGGTTTCGGAATGTGCCATTTCGGTAATTATGCGTGGAATAAGTGGTACATCAAGTTTAAGCAGTGCATTGGCAATACGGTAATTACTAATTGCCCGAATACTTGGATAGCAGAAAATAACTTCTCCAAAACTTTTAGCTGCCGGATCGCCATTGTATGCAGCAATCACGTCGGTATGAAGTTTTTCCCTTATTTCAGGTAATTGAAATATAAAATCAGTAGCTTTTCCCTTGGAAATTTGATCAATTTCATCCACTTTTTCAGTTTCAAACTGACAGTTGAAACAAATTCCGGCTTTGATTTGCTGCGTCAGTAAAAAATGTAATCGATCGATATTTACACCTATATGATACATGATGGTTTGAGTATTTACTGCAGCATCACCAAAGTATCCCGGAAATAAAATGGAACGGGCTAATTGTACAATTTCCTGCAACACTTCTGTCGAAGGCATAGGAACGTCGTTACCCTGTTCGTGACAAACATCTTTAAAACCTTCGAGTTGCGAAAGTTTTTTTTTTGTATCTAATAACTCGTTATTCATAAAAATAAATAGATTTTATGTCTTTAGCGATTGTAAAGCAGAAATGGCATGCTGAATTCTCTGATTTCCAATTCCATTTACAACAACATACGATTTTCCCGTTTGTTCAATTTCTCGTTTATACCAGTTAAAAAAGAACTCACGATCATCGCCATGTTCACGAACTGGATCTGGTTCCCAGGGTATATCAGCTTCACAAAGTAAGTATAAATCGAAAAAACAGGTTTTCATTCGCTCTGTCAGAAAATCAGGAATTTTTCCAAAACGATATTCAAACCATACTTTTGTGATAATCAAATCAGTATCAAAAAAGACAAATTCTTTATTTGTTGAATGATTTTCACAAAACTTTTCTTCTTCAATTTGCTTGAGAGCTATAGTGCAAACATCTTCGTAAGTATAAGGTTTGGTCAGATTCTCAATATATTCACGTGCATATTCCGGAACCCAGGTAGCGTTATAATACTCAGCCAACCGTTTTGCCAATTCAGTTTTTCCGGTTGATTCAGGTCCGAGAATTGCAATTTTTATCATTGAAGAAAGTCATTGACTTTTTTAATTATCTTTGCTGAAAAAAAATATGCGCAAATTTACGACATTTATTCTGCTTTTGGGTACGTTTTCAATATTTAGCGTTCAAGTTTCGGCACAAAATGCAGATATTGAAATGCTAAGAAGTATAAATAGCAATACGGGCACAGTTGGATACTCAAAATTTATTTCCAATACCACAACCGGAGTTGCCATTGGTGTTCCGGTTATTATGGGTGCAGTGGCTTTACTGGAAAGAGATGATGATTTATTGAAAAGTGCAATCTGTGTTGGCGTGAGCATTGGAGTTGACGGCGTTCTTACTTATGGCTTGAAAGAGATCGTTCATCGCCCTCGTCCTTATGTAACTTATCCTGATATAATAGCTTACGAAACAGAAACTTCACTTTCGTTTCCATCCGGTCATACTTCGCTGGCATTTGCCACAGCAACCACTTTGAGTCTGAAATATCCAAAATGGTATGTCATTGTACCGAGTTATTTCTGGGCGTGCTCGGTTGGTTATTCACGTATGAATCTGGGAGTCCATTATCCTTCTGATGTGCTGGCCGGAGCCATTCTTGGTGCCGGAAGTGCTTATGTTACATATCAGATAAACAACTGGTTTTGGAAAAAGGAGGGAAACAAGAAGTTAATAAGCCAATGGGATGTTATTCCAATGAAAGAATTGAAAAATGAAAGAATTGAAGAGTTTGAGCGTTAAAAGGCGTTTTCTCATCATACATTTTTTCATTTTTTCATTCTCTTTCTCCATTGCCAATAACCAACCACCGACATGACAGTATAAACAATAAATAATATAGCCGTCGGAAACAGACCTTTATAAATGTAAAGTCCCACACACAGCGCATCAGCAACAATCCAGACCAACCAGTTTTCAATCAATTTGCGGGCTAACATCCAGGTGCCAACAACGCTGAGCGCACCGACCAATGAGTCGGCTTTTGGAATAGTAGAATCAGTGAATTTGCTCAATATCAGATAATATACGATATAAATTAATCCGGTTGCAACGACGAGATTTAGCAATAACCGTTTCGATAGTTGTGTAGTCGGCAATTCTTCCCCGCTTCCCTGATTTCCTCGTTTCCAGTTTAGCCAACCATAAATACTTATAAACACGTAATAAAACTGCAGACTCATGTCGGCGTAAAACTTCGTTTGGAAGAAAATTACAATGTAAAATACCGATGAAATAATTCCAAAAAACCACAAACTCACTTTCTGTTTAATGGATAAATCCAAATAAATCAGACTTAATAATGCACCGACAATTTCGATCCAATGAGTTTGTATGTAGTTGATCATAAATATATTTACCCCCAACCCCTAAAGGGGAGTTTTTAAAGTCCCCTTTAGGGGATTTAGGGGTTATTTGAGAATTTGCTCGTATGTCCCGGGTGTTTGCAAAATCTGGGTAGCTTTCTGTAAAGATTCATTTTCGGCATCCATGATTTGATAATATTCGTTCATTTCCCACAAATCACGTGCAATCAATGCCTTCAATTGTAATTTGATCAATGGTTTAGATGTTTCGAATTGTGTTGAATCATTTTTTGCTTTTTCTGTAGATGGTTTTAATTCTGATTTTAAGACTACTTTTTTTGATTTTTCAGATTGAGTAGAATCAGATTTAGCTATTTCTTTTTCTCCAACTGTTATTAATTGGCTTAATAATTCATCAGGAACTTCATATCCGGCTTTGTACTTTGCAAAAGTCAGATATTTCTGCTTTAATTCAGCCCGATGATTATCAATATATTGTACGCAAACTTTGTTTATAATGCCTAATGCAACAAGCTTGCGATGAAAATTGGTATATTTTGTTGTGTCGAGAGGAACGAAAATATCCGGCATAATGCCACCACCACCATACACGGTACGTTTCAGGGTGAGAGTCTGATAACGCAATGAATCAGGGAAATGAATACTGTCGGCATGTAATAATTCACCTTTTTTGAATCTGTCAGCTAAATCGTGTTCATAGTTGTCATACCCTTTTTTGTAAGATTTTTGAATGCAACGACCTGTTGGAGTATAATAACGTGCAACAGTTAATCGCATCATGGAACCGTCAATTAAACCGAACTGATGTTGTACTAATCCTTTGCCAAACGAACGTCGGCCAACTATAATGGCGCGGTCCCAATCTTGTAATGCACCCGAAACAATTTCGCTGGCAGATGCTGAATATTCATCAACCAACACAATTAATTTGCCGGTTTCAAAATCGCCTTTAGCAGTGGCAGTGGCAACAGTTTTTGGTTGATACAGTCCTTGTGTATAAACAATTAATTTGTTTTTCGAGAGGAATTCATCCGCCAATTCAATTGCGGCACTTAAATAACCACCACCATTGCCTTGCAGACTAAGAATCAGGCTTTTCATTCCTTTCTTTTGAAGCGTTGTGAATGCTTTTTCAAATTCCTGAACGGTCGAAGTTCCAAAATTATTGATTTTTATATAACCAATATCTTTGCCAATCATATACGTGGCATCAACGCTGTAGAGCGGAATTTTATCGCGTATAATTTTAAACTCAATCAAGTCAGGTTTCCCGCCACGACGGATTTTAACGGTTACTTCTGTTCCTCTTGGTCCTCTTAAGCGCTTGAAAATATCGGAATTTTGTAATTTTACACTCGCAATTAACTCATTATTAATATAAATAATACGGTCACCGGGATGAATGCCCACTTTTTCGGCAGGGCAACCCGAAATGGTTTGAACCACTAAAAGCGTATCTTCTATAAGCTGAAATTGGATTCCTACACCTTCGAAACTTCCTTGGAGCGGTTCGTTTACACGTTCAACTTCTTCTTTTGGAATGTATACAGAATGTGGGTCTAACTCTTTAAGTATCGAATTCAGAGCGGTTTCAACTATTTTTTTTTCGTTAATACTATCAACATACATACTTGAAATTACCGAAATTGCATTCGATAGTTTGCGTTGTTGCATCAACGAGAAACCTTGTGCGTATAGTAGAGGAGTTAGAGTGCAAATGAGCAGGGAAAAAATAATTTTCTTCATTTCAATGTTAATTTTAATACGAACGCAAAGATACAATAATAACTAATTAAAAATGAATAACAAACAATGAATAATTGTTTAGTCACTGAAATTTTATTGAAGTTAAGATTCATCTTTTGAAAAAAACAATTCACCGGCTGTCAGACTTTCAGGACTAACATTCTTAGCCAAAGCAATTTGACGATAAACTTCATAAATTGGCAATAGACTTTCATCAGTTTCAACGAATAGTTTATCGATAGGAGTGAGGCGAACATTTTGTGAATTAAAATGTTCACCAAATGACAACGCACAACCGTTTTTAAGTGCTTGTTTTGCCAGTTCGGGTTTTCCACGAAAGCCATGAATTATCCAAAGTTGGTGCGGATTGAGCTTCTTTTTTAATTCAAAAAGTTCGTTGAAGCATCTGACGCAATGAATAATCAACGTCTTTTTAACTTTTTCAGAAAGTAAAATCTGTTGTTCAAAAACGAATAACTGCTTGTCGAGTGAAACAGGACTGTTTTTATCTAAACCACATTCGCCAATACTAACCAAGCGGCTATCAGTTGCCCACTTTTCAAGTATTGACATCAATTCGGTTGTGAAAACATTTGCATGACATGGATGAAATCCAACTGAAAAATTACCTTTGTCTTTGGAATTGAATATCTTTTCTGCTTCGGTAAAAGTCAGATTCCGAATCGTATGAAACCCAGATGGCACTTGATTATGGGTGTGAATATCGACAAACATATAGCAAGCATTTTAAGTACGAATAAAGAACAAAGAACAAAAAACAAAGGTAAGCAATTGCAACAAGAATTGCTTAATTATGAATTACTCATTATTCATTTTTAATTAGTTTGTTGTATCTTTGCACTTCCAATTTTAAATAAAAACCAAACACATAAAATCAGATATGAATACAACCCAATTATTCAGCACGTTATCTTATAAAGTTGCTGATTTGTCATTGGCCGACTTTGGTCGCAAAGAAATTGAATTAGCCGAAAAAGAAATGCCTGGCTTAATGGCATTAAGAGCAAAATACGGAAAACAAAAACCACTGAAAGGAGCCCGCATAATGGGTTCGCTTCACATGACCATTCAAACTTCCGTGTTAATCGAAACCTTGGTTGAACTCGGTGCCGATGTTCGTTGGTGCAGTTGCAATATCTACTCTACACAAGATCACGCTGCGGCTGCGATTGCTGCAGCCGGAGTTCCTGTTTTTGCTTGGAAAGGCGAAACCTTGGAAGAATATTGGTGGTGTACGCTACAAGCATTGACTTTCGAAGGTCATAAAGGTCCGAATGTAATAGTTGATGATGGTGGCGATGCAACCATGATGATTCACGTGGGAGTTGCTGCTGAAAAAGATGCAAAAGTTCTTGATAAACCAGCTGACGGAGATGATGAACGTTTGCTTTATGCCATTTTGAAAAAAGTGTTGAAAGAAGAAAACGGCATTTGGACACGTATGATTCCCGAAATTCGTGGCGTTTCGGAAGAAACTACTACCGGAGTTCACCGCTTATATCAAATGTTGGATGAAGGTTCATTGTTATTCCCGGCTTTCAATGTAAACGACTCGGTGACTAAATCGAAATTTGATAACCTGTACGGTTGTCGTGAATCGTTGGCTGACGGAATCAAACGCGCTACCGACATTATGTTAGCCGGTAAAGTAGTGGTTGTTTGCGGTTATGGCGACGTGGGTAAAGGTTGTGCCAAATCGATGTTGGCTTACGGTGCTCGTGTTATTGTAACTGAAATTGACCCGATTTGTGCGCTGCAGGCTTCGATGGAAGGTTTCAAAGTTACAACTGTTGAAAATGCATTGGCTGAAGGAAATGTGTATGTTACAACTACCGGAAACAAGGACATTATCCGTATCGAACATATTGAAAAAATGAAAGATGGCGCTATCATTTGTAATATCGGTCACTTCGATAATGAAATTCAGGTTGAAAAATTGAAAAAATATCCCGGAATTAAGTTGGTGAACATAAAACCTCAGGTTGATAAATATGTTTTTCCTGATGGGCACAGCATATTATTGTTGGCTGATGGTCGTTTGGTGAATTTAGGTTGTGCAACCGGTCATCCTTCGTTTGTAATGAGTAATTCGTTTACCAACCAAACGTTGGCTCAAATTGAATTATTCACAAAAGATTATGCAATTGATGTGTATCGTTTGCCAAAATATTTGGATGAAGAAGTGGCACGTTTGCATCTCAATCAACTTGGGGTGAAACTTACTGTTCTGACACCTGAACAAGCCGCTTATATTGGGGTTGATGCAAACGGACCTTACAAACCGGAACATTACAGATATTAATTCATAATATGAGGCTGTCTCAAAAGCAAGACAGCCTCGTTTTTTTGTATGTCGGGCATGGTATTAAGCTGGCAGGATGTAAGTTTCTGCATGTGCCGAGTTGATAGGAAACATTAGCGATTGGCAAGGGTGTTTCAGGTGACTGCAAATCTGAAAGAAGCCATTAGCAAATCTGAAAGAAGCCCTTAGCAAATCTGAAGTTTAGACGAACAGAAATCTGATATAAGGCTCAAAGGGTAGGGCAACCGAGCTATGGATTGGGAACGCCCCAACATCAACCGTATCCCAATGAGTAAATCAGGCAGAACGCGGCTCACCCGTAAAAGTTGTGGAATGATAGAAAATTAATAATTTTGCAATTGAACTATAATTGCAAAATCAGATGAAAGAAAATTCCCATTTACTTACTTTGGTGAAGTATATATTACCAGAAGAGATATTTCAATACTTTGAAATAACCAAGATAGAAGAACAAGGCAAGGAACTTCATATTTATTTAGATGAAAATCCTATTGTACCCGATGGATATTCGAGTTATAAATTGACATCAAAAGGCTTTCATTCAGAGGCGATAATAAAAGATTATCCTATACGAAACAAAGCCTGTATGTTACATGTAAGAAGACGTCG
>JADGPS010000006.1 GCA_017882285.1 Paludibacter sp.
TTTCAGGCTTCGATTGATTACCTGTCGAAACAAAAAATGCTGGGATTTGATACCGAAACCAAACCGGCATTTAAAAAAGGAGTTGTGTATGAAGTTGCTTTGTTGCAATTAGCTACCGAAGATCGTGCCTTTTTGTTCAGACTGAATAAAATGGGTTTGCCAAATGCGCTTATCTATGCAGGTATTTGGCCATTGGCCATTGATGGATTGGGCAAGTTTACAAATTTAGGATCGTCATTATTGGTAATGGGTCTTTCCGGAAGTGCTATTATTCCGTTGGTTTATAGTGCCATTGCTGAAAAAACGAACATGATGACGGCTTACTGGGTTTTAATCCCTTGTTTCATTTATCTTATATTTTATGCCACAATTGGCCACAAAATAAAACGTTGGTCAAAATAATTTCAATTTAGCTATGCAAAAAACAATTATAAAAAACGGGCAAATTATTACACCCTATCGCAATTTAGGATTGGGATATGTTGTGATTGAAGGTGGAAAAATTTTGGAGGTTGGCGCAGGAGAGATTGAACTATCCAATGCAAAGGTAATCGATGCACAAGGGGCATATATTGCACCAGGTTTTATCGACTTACATACACATGGCGCTGGTAATGCCGACTTTATGGATGGCACAGTAGAAGCATACCTGCAAGCCGCACGTACACACGCCATGCATGGCACAACGTTGTTATATCCAACGACACTTACCAGTACCAATGATTTGTTGTTCAACACTTTTGATATTTACAAACAAGCAAAAGAAAAAAATACGGATGGTGCCGCTTTCGGTGGAATACATCTTGAAGGTCCCTACTTTGCCTACGAGCAACGTGGAGCTCAAGATCCCCGTTTCCTTCGTAATCCTGATCCCAAAGAATATCTTGAAATTCTCGATAGGTCAGACGATATTGCCCGATGGAGTATTGCCCCTGAATTGCCAGGAGCATTGGCTTTTGGAAGAGAATTAGTAAAAAGAGGTATTCAACCAGCCATTGCACATACCAATGCAATTTATGAAGAAGTATTAGACGCTTTCGAAAACGGCTTTCGCCACATTACTCATTTCTATTCATGTATGACGGGTATTACTCGTCGAAATGCGTTCCGTTATGCTGGAGTTATAGAAAGCGGGTACCTGATAGATGGTATGACAGTTGAGATAATTGCTGATGGAGTGCACGTCCCCGAAAGTTTGCTCAAACTAATTTATAAAATAAAAGGACCGGAAAATATAGCTTTAGTGACGGATTCTATGAGAGCTGCTGGTATGCCTGAAGGAAGAAGTATTTTGGGCGGACTGAAAGATGGCCAAGAGGTACTCGTTGAAGATGGTGTGGCGAAATTGCTTGACCGTACTGCCTTTGCCGGAAGCGTTGCTACTGCTGATAGATTGGTACGAACAATGCATCAAGTTGGAGAGGTTCCATTGGTAGATTGCGTTCGAATGATGACTGCTACACCGGCACGAATAGCAGGAATTGATAATCGAAAAGGGAGTTTGTTACCCGGAAAAGATGCAGATATTGTAATTTTTGATGAAAATATTAATATAAAAACAACAATAATAGAAGGAAATGTTATCTACAAAAACTAAAACAGGTGAAACAATTTTCGAGAAAGAAAAGTTGACGGTGAAAATTTTTTCTACTCAAAAGAGAATGGGAAAAGTTGCAGCGCAAGATGTTTCGGATATTATAAAGTATCTTTTAGAAAAAAAAGATGAAATAAATATTATTTTTGCTGCGGCACCATCGCAGCAAGAGTTCATGCATTATCTTACGATGGATAAATCCATTGATTGGAGTCGAATCAATGCCTTTCATATGGATGAATACATCGGACTTCCGGAAAATACTTCACAGAGTTTTGGAAATTTCCTGAAAGAACGACTGTTTGATAAGGTTCCTTTTAAAAATGTATATTACATCAATAGTCAATCTAATGATTTGAAAATAGAGTGTGAACGATATTCAAAATTGTTGCAGGATAACCCGGTTGATATTGTATGTCTGGGTATTGGAGAAAATGGTCACATTGCATTTAATGACCCTCATGTGGCTGATTTTAACGATTTAAAATCAGTTAAAGTCGTTGAGTTGGAATTAGCTTGTCGTCAACAACAGGTGAATGAAAACTGTTTTTCTTCATTAGATTTAGTTCCTACTCACGCATTGACACTTACCATACCAACTCTGATGAAAGCTGAATTTATGTTTTGTATAGTGCCCGCTTCTAACAAAGCTGAAGCTGTATATCGTACGTTGTCGGAGAAAATAGACGAACGGTGTCCTGCAACTATTTTAAGGACTAAAAACAAAGCTATTCTTTACCTCGATGCTGACAGTTCTGTTTTATTAAACAAGTAAGAGTTGAATATTATGTACTTGTAGTAATTTATTGATATGTCGTTTGGTCTATAAAATTTTAAATGTCAACGATATAGTAGTTGTTGATTGTTCATTATTCATTACTTAATAAAAAATATATTATGAAAGTTAGATTCCTTCTTTTCGCGTTCGTTTTGTTTTTGGCTGTGTCTTCGTATGCACAGGGGAAAATTAAAATTGGGATTATCGGTTTGGATACGTCGCATTCGCCTGAGTTCATTAAACTGTTAAACGATGAAAATCCTAAAGCCGAATATGCCGGATTTCAGGTTGTGTCTGCTTACCCCTACGGCTCAAAAACTATAAAATCAAGTTATGACCGTATTCCTAAATATACTGAAGAAGTCCAAAAATACGGAGTAAAAATAGTGTCTTCAATTTCCGAATTGTTGAAAGATGTGGATTGTGTAATGTTAGAAACAAATGATGGAAATGCACATTTGGAACAAGCCGCAGAAGTTTTAAAAGCGGGGAAAATTATGTTTATCGACAAACCAGTAGGGGCTTCTCTCTCTCAGACAATTGCAATTTTTGAACTTGCAAGAAAATACAATGTTCCTATTTTTTCTTCTTCTTCGCTAAGATTTGTTCCACAAAATCAAAAATTAAATCGCGGCGAATATGGTAAAGTGTTGGGAGCCGACTGTTATTCCCCTTCACCAAGCGAACCATCTCACCCCGATTTCTCATGGTATGGAATTCATGGTGTGGAAACATTATTCACTGTTATGGGAATGGGTTGCATAGCCGTAAATAGAATGTCGTCGGAAGGGACCGATGTAGTTGTCGGTTTGTGGAATGATGGTCGGATTGGAACATTCCGAGGCAGACGCCCTGGCAATAACATTTACGGAGGTACTGCTTTTTGTGAAAAAGAGACAATTGCTGTTGGCGGATATCAAGGATATGGTTTCCTTTTGGAAGAAATATTGAAGTTTTTCAAAACCCGAATAGCCCCAGTTTCTGAAAAAGAAACTTTAGAAATTTTTACCTTTATGGAGGCTTCTAATGAGAGCAAACAACAAAAAGGAAAAATTATTTACATGGAAGATACCTATAAAAAAGGCCTGAGAGAAGCTAAAAAGATGATTGCAAAAAACAAATTGTAACCGCATTTTCCCCCGAAAGAAAAAATTATATTTTTAAAAAAATGTATATGAAATATTTGATGTTTTTAATGTTGATTTTACTAACAACTTGTCAATCAAAACAGAAAACGAATGAGTTTTCTGGACAAGACAGTGAGGTTAAATTAATGGTGCTGGCACCTGGGCATTTCCATGCGGATTTGCTGCAAAAAGCCGTTTCAAGTCGGATCAACGACAGTGTTTATGTGTATGCTCAGGAAGGCGTTGAACTGAACCAGTATTTATCACGTATTGAATCGTATAATCAACGGGATGAGAACCCTACTTCCTGGAATGAACTGGTGTATTCCGGAGACGATTTTTTGAAAAAAATGCTGGCGGAGAAAAAAGGAAATGTGGTTGTATTGGCCGGGAATAATCAAAAAAAAACCAATTACATTCTTCAATCAATCAACGCGGGTTTCAATGTCCTTTCGGATAAACCAATGGCAATTAATAAAGAAAATTTTCAAATATTGGAGCGGGCTTTCAAAAATGCTGAGCAAAAAAATGTTTTACTGTATGATATTATGACAGAACGTTATGATATATTGAATATTATCGAACGACAATTGATGAAAGATGAGGCTCTCTTTGGTAGAATTCAGTTAGGGACAACAGATGCTCCGGCGGTCTCTTTAGAAAGTGTACATCATTTTTATAAAAATGTCACAGGGTCGCCTTTGATCAGACCTGCATGGTATTATGATGTAGAACAACAGGGAGAGGGAATTGTAGATGTAACAACTCACCTGATTGATTTGGTGAACTGGAAGTGTTTTCCTGATATTGCCCTGGATTATAAGAAAGATGTAAAACTATTATCTGCAAAACATTGGACAACTAATCTAACTTTAGACCAATTTTCAAAATCGACACAACTGAAAGAATATCCGGGATATTTGCAAAAATATATATCTGATAATAAATTAAAAATATATGCCAACGGTATTATTAATTATCAAATAAAAGGAGTCAATATAGTACTCAAAGTGGTATGGAATTTTCAAGCACCTGAAGGTGAAGGAGATACATATAGTTCAATTATAACAGGTTCAAAAGCGACGCTGCAGATTATTCAAAATAAGGAGCAATCATTTACCACACAATTATATATCAAAAAGGCAAAAGAAGTGGGTGATAATGAATTTAAAACAAATCTCGAAAAAGCAATCAAGAAAATTCAGAAAACTTATCCGTTTGTTTCTATAAAATTTGAAGAGAAATTAATAAGAGTGGATGTTCCTTCTGAGTTTAGAGAAGGAGATGAGGCTCATTTTTCACATGTTGCCGAAAAATACTTCGATTTTTTAGTCCATCGGAATATGCCTGACTGGGAAATTCCTAATATGCTCACTAAATATTACATCACTACCAGTGCCCTCGAATTGGCCAAACAATCAGAATAACAAAAATGGATTCTTGTTATTGTAATTATGAGGAATAATCAGGTTGATTCTAAAATTATTTAAAAAGAAAAAACAATAAATCACTTAGAAAGTTTACAACATATTTCTCCTTTCACCGGTATTTAAGACAAAATCATTGATTAAAAAGCCAAAGAATAATTAAAAAAACGGATTGAAACAACGAAAATCCAATTAAGTCGAAATTGATTTTCAAAATTATACGGTTTTAGACTCTTCTTTTAGATCACATTTTAATTCATTTTTAACCGCCTGACTCATTTAAGCTCCGAAATGGGTTTAGTGGTAAAACTATAAATGATATTTTATTAAGGTTAATCAAATGAATCGGGAATGTTCGATATTTACGACCAATGTAAATTAGTAACAAATAAGAGTGCAATGAAATCAACAATCAATATAGGATATGTTATTTTTTTGTCCGTCATAGCCTCGTTAGGAGGCTTCCTCTTCGGTTACGATACGGCAGTTATCTCTGGAACTATAGCACAGGTAACTTTTCTTTTCTCCCTGGATACTATTCAGCAAGGATGGTTTGTGGGTTGTGCGCTGGTAGGTTCAATTATCGGGGTGTTATGTGCCGGTGTGCTAAGTGATAAATTCGGGAGAAAAAAAACTATGATTCTCTCAGCAATCCTTTTCTCTATTTCTGGAATTGGATGTGCTATATCCGCTAGTTTTGACCAATTAGTGTTTTATCGTATCATTGGTGGAGTGGGTATTGGAGTAGTGTCTATTATCTCTCCACTTTATATTTCTGAAGTTTCAATCTCCAAATATAGAGGACGGTTCGTTTCTCTGTACCAATTGACTATAACTATTGGATTTTTAGGAGCTTATTTGGTAAACTATTGGTTGCTCCAATATTCATTAGTCGGTGCAGAAAATTTGTCACACCCCTTGTTGTTGAAAATTTTCCATATAGAAGCATGGAGAGGAATGCTTGGAATGGAATCCCTTCCTGCACTGTTTTTCTTACTTGTTATCTTCTTTATTCCTGAAAGTCCGCGCTGGTTGATTCTGAAGAGACAGGAAAAGCCAGCCCTACGTATATTGCAGCGTATTTATGGAAGCAAAGAAGTTGCGGAGTTTGAATTAAGCCAAACCAGACAAGTGGCTATAGCAGAGACCAAGTCAGAGTGGAGATTGATACTGAAACCGGGTATATTCAAAGCGGTGTTGATTGGAGTTGCCATTGCCATTTTGGGACAGTTCATGGGAGTCAACGCAGTACTTTATTACGGGCCTACAATCTTTGAAAGCAGCGGATTTTCCGGTGGTGACTCGTTGTTTTATCAAGTGTTGGTGGGTATGGTAAATATGCTAACTACTTTGCTGGCTATTGCAATTATCGACAAAGTGGGACGTAAGAAAATGATCTACTATGGGGTGTCAGGCATGGTAATTACTTTGCTTTTCATTGCCTTTTACTTTATCAAAGGGAAAGAGTTGGGCATATCAAATATCTTCCTGCTTGTCTGCTTCCTGGCGTACATCTTCTGTTGTGCCATCTCAATCTGTGCCGTAATCTGGGTATTACTCTCCGAAATGTATCCTATCAAAGTTCGCGGACTGGCTATGTCTATCGCTGGATTTTCCTTGTGGGTAGGAACGTTTCTTATCGGTCAGCTCACTCCCTGGATGCTTAAGAATATCACACCGGGAGGAACATTTATCCTTTTTGCCGTGATGTGCGTGCCTTACATTTTGATAATTTGGAAACTAGTACCGGAAACTACGGGAAAATCATTGGAAGAAATCGAAAAGATGTGGGAAAAGTAGGTTCATTTTTCAAGTAATATTATATTTTAGGTTAAATTCTAAAGATTAAATGATCTACACAAATACACAAAAGGTTGTACTAATAATCAAAGTAAAAGCATTAATTAAAAACATTAGAGAATCAATTAAACTAAAATTTTTTTTAAATATAGAATTATGGACTTTAAAAGTTTAGCAAAACAATACAAAGATGAACTCTTGGACAGTGTTCTTCCTTTCTGGCTTGAAAACTCGCAGGATAAAGAGTTTGGAGGCTATTTTAGTTGTCTTGACAGAGACGGTTCCGTTTATGATACCGACAAATTCGTGTGGATGCAAGGGCGCGAAGTGTGGATGTTTGCAATGCTCTACAATAAAGTTGAGAAGAAGCAAGAATGGCTGGATTGCGCTGTGCAAGGAGGAGAATTCCTGAAGAAATATGGTCACGACGGCAATTATAACTGGTATTTCGCCCTCGACCGTAAAGGAAAGCCGCTGATTGAGCCATATAACATCTTTTCGTATACCTTTGCCACGATGGCTTTCGGACAACTCAGTCTGGCTACCGGAAATGAGGAGTATGCCGAGATTACCAAAAAGACTTTTGACATAATCCTCTCCAAAGTAGACAATCCCAAAGGCAAATGGAACAAAGTATACCCTGGAACCCGGAATCTGAAGAACTTTGCCCTCCCGATGATCCTTTGCAATCTGGCATTGGAAATTGAGCCTTTACTGGATAAAGCCTTCTTAAATAAAACCACTGATACGTGCATCCATGAAGTGATGGAGGTTTTTTACCGTCCTGAATTAGGTGGAATTATCATTGAGAGTGTAACCTCGGAAGGATATCTGTCCGATACGTTCGATGGACGTTTGGTTGACCCCGGACACTCAATCGAAGCCATGTGGTTCATTATGGATTTGGGAAAACGCCTCAATCGTCCCGACCTGATAGAGAAGGCTAAAAATATTACTCTCACCATGCTTAACTATGGTTGGGATAAAGAATTCGGCGGAATCTATTATTTCATGGATCGTATGGGATGCCCGACACAGCAACTGGAATGGGATCAGAAACTCTGGTGGGTACACATCGAAACCTTGATATCACTTCTTAAAGGTTACCAATTAACCGGCTCAAAAGAATGTCTGGAATGGTTCGAGAAAGTACACGACTACGTCTGGACACACTTTAAAGATCCAGAATATCCGGAGTGGTATGGTTATCTGAACCGTCGTGGAGAAGTTCTTCTTCCCCTAAAAGGAGGAAAATGGAAAGGTTGCTTCCATGTTCCACGCGGGCTTTATCAGTGCTGGCAAGTGCTGGAGCAACTGGAATAAAAGGCATTTGAATCGTTAACACAACTATAAAATCACATGATTAATCAACGTAAAAACTTCTTGAAGGAATGTTATTAGTTGATTAATCTATAAAGGCACTGATTTTCACAGGATTAACCAAACAAAAAAAAACAACTGATTTTGCTGATTTTTAATTATTTAACTATAAGTTTAACGCACTATTGCATAAAATGGAACAATGAAAAGACTGACAGAACAACCTTCGAAATACAATCATCTGGAAACGAAAACGGTAGATGAACTTATCGCCAATATTAATAATGAAGACAAGCTGGTAGCTTTAGCTGTAGAAAAAATACTTCCCGATTTGAGTAAGCTAATTAGTGCGATTGAAAAGCAACTTAAAAATGCCGGCAGAATGTTTTATCTCGGATGTGGTACAGGAGGCCGGCTTTCAGTATTGGATGCAATAGAATTACCCAATACCTACGGGATTGAGAAAGGCGTTGTAAATGTTGTGCTGGCGGGAGGAGTCCGTAACTTGGTTGATGCTCTGGAAGAAAAAGAAGATGATATAAACGAAGGATGGGAATCGCTGTTAAAGGAAAATATTTCACTACGGGATATTGTTATCGGTATTTCGGCAAGCGGAACAACTCCATTTGTACTGGCTGCATTAAAAAAATGTAAGGAGAACGGTATTCCGTGCGGTTCGATTGTAAATAATCCAAATTCCCCCATATCGCAGTATTCTGATTATCCCATTGAAGTTATAACCGGACAAGAGTATGTTACAGGTAGTACCCGAATGAAATGCGGAACTTCCCAAAAGATGATATTCGATATGATAAGTACAACAACCATGATACGTTTAGGAAGGGTTGAAGGTAACAGTATGTTAAATGTACGATTGATTAACGATAAAATTGTGGATCGCTCGGTAAGGATGCTTCTCGAACGGACTGAATTAACAAATTATGATTACGCAAAAGAGATCATAATTAAATGTGGAAATGTCAAAAAATCAGAAGAGTATTTAAAAAAAATAGGAGTATTATGATATTAATTGCTGATGGCGGTTCAACAAAGACCGATTGGTGTTTGATGGACAAAAATAAAAAGCATACACTGTTTTCAAGTGAATGTTTTAACCCCTATTATATTACAAGCAGCAATCTGATAAATTCTCTGACAGCCAGTTTACCGGCAGAGCTAGATCGTGAATCTATTAATGAAGTGCACTTCTATGGGGCTGGTTGCTCAGAAAATAAGTATGATTTTATGAGAAAAGCATTGGCTACTGTGTTTCCGTACGCTCAGATTACCATTGCGATGGATCTGCTGGCCGCTGCCCGCGCCCTTTTAGGCAGAAAAGAAGGATTTGCAGCAATACTTGGCACGGGAACGAACAGTTGTATATATGACGGTAAAAAAATCGCCCAGAATATTGACTCCCTTGGTTTCATTCTTGGTGATGAAGGTAGCGGCGGATATATAGGCAAGAAAGTGATTAACGACTATATTCGCGGATACATGCCTCCGGCTGTGAACGATCTTTTCTCTGAATATTCCAAAATGGATGCTGATCAACTTATGAATCAAATCTATACGAAACCTTTGGCGAATAAGTTTTGTGCAGGCTTTTGCAAATTTGTCGGTGATAACCTCGACAAAGATGATTATTTTTATGAGATCGTACAAAGTTCTTTTCGTGCGTTGTTTAAAAATATAATCTGTCATTACCCGAATTATTTCGATTTCACTTTTAATTGTATAGGTTCAGTTGGTTTCCGCTTTCAGTCCATTCTCTCGGATGTTGCAAAAGAGTATGAAATGGATATGGGAAAGATTATTCGTTATCCCATGGAAGGATTAATCAATTACCATACAGAATGAAATTACTCAATTTGTTTTGTATTATTAACCCTTTTTTCATAGCAATACGGATTTGAAATTACACTTTATTCTCATATAACTGTTCGCAAAAATAAGGTATTTAGTGACTCTATAACGTTTTGGATGGGTAGTTATATTTTTTTTTGTTTTTTTCTCCATAGGAGAATCCTGTGCATAACCCCCAGTGTAGCTTGCGGAACTGGGGGAAAGAAAATACTCAAATGAAAAACTCTGTAGGAGTTCACCAATACAAATACAGTTATATTGCTTATAATTTGATACATAAATAATAATGATGTTCATTATTGGTCAACTCCTCCAGAGTTGATTGCCAGACTTCTTCATTCATCCCCCAAATAAATTTGGGGGTTATGCACAGAAAACTCTTACAGAGTTTAATACAAAAAATTGAATAAATATTATAAGGAAAAGTTTTACACACCCTATTCGTTATAGAGCCCAATTTTCTCATTAAATATAACACCCGATACTCATTTATATTATTAGAGTCTGAATTTCTACGTTATTTGAGGAGAACTGTGCGCAATTTGTGTGAAAATAGAGTTATTTGTGTAATAACTTTGTACATGAAATACTATATCTGATTATATTACTTCTATATTGGGGGTAAACAGATAACAAACCATTAAAAAAAACCTCTAAATTTAATAAAAATGAAAACAAAAAAATTACTCTTTTTAGCAATGACCTTATTCGTAGGTCTTTTTGTATCTCAGGCTTATGCCGATGTTACAAAAACTGTTAATGGTGCAGGAGGTGCTGATTATTTAACTTTAAAAGCCGCTTTTGATGCCATTAATGCAGGAACCATTAGTACCGGAGTGATCACACTACAGATAACCGGTAGTACAATCGAGGCAGACTCCATTACACTGAACGCCAATGGAGCAGTAAGTGGTGCCGTCTACAGTTCTGTAAATATTTACCCTACGGTTACAGGTCTTTCTATCAGCGGGAATCTTAGCAGCTCCCTGATAATGTTAAATGGTGCCGATCAGGTGACAATAGATGGACGAGTAAATGATGGAGTAAATCCAGTTGTTAATACAAGAGATTTGACCATCACCAATACAGGTGGATCAGATCTAACAAAAGCTTCTACAATCGTACTTACATCTAATGCCCAATACAATACAATAAAGTATTGCACCATTAAAGGATCTGGAACAGGTGGTGCTGCAGGTAGTGGCAAGGGAACAATTGCTTTTACAACATCATCTGTAACTACTGGTAATGGAAATAATATCATCAGTAACAACTTAATTACCAATGCAAATAATGCCAAAAGACCTACTAATTCAATTTACTCGCTAGGATCAACAGGTTTTCCAAACACTAATAACACTATTACAGACAATGTATTTGCAGATTTTGCTAGTCCTTCGGCTGCTACAAACGCTATATATCTTAGTGCCCTTAATAGTGCATGGACCATTTCGGGGAATAGTTTTTACGAATCTACCACATATGCACCCACTGCTGGTTTCGCAATTATAGCAATAAATGTTTTAGGAGGATCAGGCTACACGGTTAACAATAACTTCATAGGTGGATCAGCAGTACAGTGTGGTGGTACTACTGCCTGGACAAAAACATCTGCTACAGCTAATGCATTTATGGGTATTTCTTTAACTTTAACAGCCGGAGGGACAGCCAGCGAAGTTCAGGGCAATACCATCAAAAACTTTGCCTGGAATAATTCCGCAGCAGCTTACTGGACTGGAATTAATATCGCTGCTGGTAACGCGAATATTGGCACTACTGCCGGCAATATGATTGGAGCAAGTACCGGAACAGGATCAATTACCTTTAATTATACAGGTACAGGTTCGCTTGCGGCTGTGAATGGAATTGCAATCCCAGGTACAGGAACTGTCAATATGCAAAACAATACCATTGGTTCCATTACAACGACCAATGCTACTGCCACGTTATCAGCTAGTATAAATGGGGTAAATATTACCGGTGCAGCAGGAACAGTAACTTTCAGCAACAATACAATTAATAATCTATATGCCAACTCTACCAGTACAACGGCAGCACAAACCATTTTTGGAATTAATAATTCTCCAAACAATACTGTCACCATAGACCATAATACGATAACCAATCTGATCAATGCAACTACCAATGCTACTGTTACAGTAGCAAGTACTGTCTCTGGTATTAAATCTGCAAATGGTGCGTTAACTGTAACCAACAATACTATTCACGATTTAACTATTGCCTGTGCCAATACCAAAGCGCCCTCTTCCGTTGCAAACGCTCTGTGTGGTATCATGCTTTATGGTGCTAATGGCGTTAGAACCGTAAGCGGAAATACCATTTATAATTTATATGATTCATACCCTTCGTTTGCAGGCTTTATTAATGGGATAAGTTTTTTCGGTACTGCTCCAGGTAACCATGTGGTTGATCATAATTTTATTTATAACTTAGGGGTAACAGGGACTACTACTGATGCTGCTGCTACTGTGTATGGCATAATTGGCGGAACAAGCACTGATCCTACCACTATTAACACCTTCTCCAACAATGTCATTACCTTAGGTGGAAATACCGCCACTACTCTTCAGGGCATTAACGAAGGGGCAACAAATGCAGTTGGAACTAATAATTTTTATTTTAACACGGTGTATATTGGAGGTAGTCCTACTTCGGGTACCAATAAATCGTACTGTTTATATAGTGTCATATACACCAACACACGGAATTTCAGGAATAATATTTTCGTGAATGCGCGTTCGAATGGAGGAACTGCTACCGGAAAACATTATGCTGCTTACTTTAACTATTTAGTTACTGATTTATTAACGCTGGGTTATAACGATTATTTTGTTTCAGGAACCGGTGGTGTGTTAGGTTATTACAATGCAGCTGATGTAACTGCATTACCACTTATAACGGGGCTTGACGCATCAAGCTTGGCTATTGATCCTGTCTTTTCAAATGCAGGAGGAACAACAGCAGTAAGCTATTATACTTCCGCTACCTTGCCGGCTGTTACCGGTACAGGTATTACTACCGATTATCTTGGTTTTACCAGACCGGTTACTCCTAAAATGGGTGCTTTAGAGAATGCCGATAAAACAAAAACTGTTGGCGGTACAGGTGCCGATTATGCAACTTTAAAAGCCGCTTTTAATGACATTAATAACGGAATCATTGGTACCGGAGTGATTACACTGCAGATAACCGGTAATACTATCGAGACAGTTTCTGACACATTGAACGCAAATGGAGTAGGAAGTGCCGCCTATAGTTCAGTAAATATTTACCCCACGGTTACAGGTCTTTCTATCAGCGGGGATCTTAGCAGTTCCCTTATAATGTTAAATGGTGCCGATTATGTGACTATAGATGGGCGATTGCATGCTACAGACGGAAGTCTGGCAGGTACGACCAGGGATTTAACCATTACCAATACTGGTGGCGCAACATTAACAACTGCTTCTACAATCACATTAGCCTCTAATGCTCAAAACAATACAATAAAGTATTGCACCATTAAAGGATCTGGAACAGGTGTTGCAACTAGTGGCAAGGGAACAATTGCTTTTACAACAGCAGACGCTGTTACTGGTAATGGAAATAATACCATCAGTAACAACTTAATTACTAATGCAGATAATGCCAAAAGACCTACTCATTCAATTAACTCGCTGGGATCAACAGGGTTTCCAAACACTAATAACACTATTAAAGACAATGAATTTGCAGATTTTACTTGTCTTTCGGCTGCTACAAACGCTATATATCTTAGTGCCTTAAATAGTGCATGGACCATTTCGGGGAATAGTTTTTACGAATCTGCAGCATATACACCCGCTGCTGTTTTCGCAATTATAGCAATAAATGTTTTAGGAGGAACCGACTATACTATCACCAATAATTATATAGGCGGATCAGCGGCACAGTGTGGAGGAAATGCCTGGACAAAAAATGCCGGAACTGCTGCTAACAATCAATTTACAGGTATTGCATTGACTTTAACAGCAGGAGAACCAGCAAGTAATGTTCAGGGTAATACTATCAAAAACTTTAACTGGAGTAATTCCACAGCAGCTATCTGGACTGGAATTAATATCGCTGCTGGAAACGTGAATGTCGGCACTACTACCGGTAATACGATAGGAGCAAATGATGGAACGACAGGATCCATAACCTATAAAGCAGGAGTTACCGCTGGTTATTTGAATGGGTTTTCAATCCAAAGTCCGGGAACCATTAATATGCTAAAAAATACTATTGGTTCTATTACGGCGGACAATGCAGCATCAACGCCAGGAGCAACTAGCATTTATGCGGTAAATATTAGTGCCGCAGTCACTGGGACAGTTACTTTTAATAATAATACGATTAACAATATCAATGCCAGCTCTCCCAGTACAGGGGCAGCCCAAGTCGTTAATGGAATTGTTTATAATGCAAACGGTAATATTACCATCAGCGGTAATACGATTGCCAATCTGAATAATGCAACTACCAATCCTACTGCTGCTACAGTAGGGACTTTGGCTGCTATTAAAGTTGTAAATGGGACGTATGCCATAACAAATAATATTATTCACGATTTAACTATTGCAAGTGCCAATACCGGGGCACCCGTTAACAACTCGCTGACCGGTATTATGCTTTACGGTAGCACTACCCCACTTACTGGTAATACTAATGTAAGAACCGTAACCGGAAATACCATTTATAATTTATATAATACATACTCTTCGTTTGCAGGCTATATTTGCGGGATAATTTTTTATGGTTTTACAAATGGCAATGTGATTGACCATAATTTTATTTATAACTTGGGGGTAACAGGGACAGTAGGGGGGAATACTCTTGCCACAACAGCTAAAGTGTATGGCATAAGGGCAAGCGGATATGCCGGTGCCACTACCACCTACTCCAATAATATCATTACCTTAGGCGGAAATACTGCCACCACTATAAATGGTATTAACGAATCAGGGGCAGCCACCGTCAATAATAATTTTTATTTTAATACAATATATATTGGAGGCAGTTTGGCTTCGGGAGTTGCCAATCAATCATTCTGTTTGAATAGCGCAGCAGCTACCAATGCACGTGATTTCAGGAATAATATTTTCGTTAATACACGTTCAACAACCGACGGAATCGCCAATCTGCATTACGCTGTTTGTTTTGCCGTTACCGGAGGAACACTGACTCTTGATAATAACGATTATTATGTAAACGGTACTGGTGGTGTGTTAGGAAATTATGGAGGTGGTACTACTGCTACACCATCCTACAATTTATTAACCTTAGCCGACTGGCAAAATGCTTCAGGTACTCCTCCCGGACCCGGACAAGATGTCAACAGTTTAGCTGTCGATCCTTTATTTTCAACTGCAGGGGGAACAACAGCAGTAAACTATTATACTTCCGCTACCTTGCCTGCTGTTACCGGTACAGGTATTACTACCGATTATCTTGGTTTTACCAGACCGAATACTCCTAAAATGGGCGCTTTAGAGAATACTATAATATTATCAGCCTCTGCAACTACATTAACCGGATTGGATTATAATCTTCATTATGGTACAGGTCCATCTGCAGAGCAGTCATTTACAGTAAGTGGATCTTCTCTTGCAAATAATGTAACCGTAACTCCTCCTGCCGACTATGAAATCTCATTAACTTCCGGTTCCGGTTATCAGGCAACTGCACTCACACTCACTCCAGTCAGTGGAACACTTGCTTCGACGACTATCTATGTACGACTTAAAGCAGGATTGACTGTTGCTACTTATACTGAGGATATTAGTATAACATCCAGCGGTGCCACTCTTCAAACTGTTACATTGAACGGAATAGTTACGGATATTGCTACAGCCTTGTCTGATGTAAGTACAAACCTTAAAGTTAGTACAGTCAATGGCTATCTGAAAGTAACGGGAGTGAAAGCAGGAGATCTTATTGAAGTTTACAATGGATTAGGTCAAAAAATCAAAATGATAAATGCAACAGATGTTGATAATAACATTGACGTCAATGCTAAAGGCGTTTTGGTTGTAAAAGTAGGTTCAAAAGCAACTAAGGTTATTTTGTAATAAAGCCTGTCAAGACTCTGGTCAATTGGGTTTTTCAAAAGTTCAACTGTCTTTCCCTTTATCCGGAAAGACAGTTGTTCTGCTCAAATTTCAACACCACATGTAAATAATGAATGGTGATAAACAACAGAACAAAAATGGCACTTATTTAAATGATTTTTTAATCCCATGTAATTTGACTGTTTTCACTATCGTATATTGATTTGTAAAATAATTTTGTTGCTTAATAACTGATTAAATAATTAATACTATTTTTACTTTAAATAAACAGATAATAAACCATTGCAAAACCTCTAAATTTAATTAAAATGAAAACAAAAAAAATACTCTTTTTAGCGATGACCTTATTCGTAGGTCTTTTCACATCGCAGGCTTATGCCGATATTACCATAACTGTTGGTGGTGTAGGTGCCAATTATGCAACTTTAAAAGCCGCTTTCGATGACATTAATGCCGGAATCATTAATACCGGAGTGATTACCCTGCAGATAACCGGTAATACTTACGAGCTAGACATAGCTACACTGAACGCCAACGGAGCAGGAAGTGCCAACGGAGTAGGAAGTGCTCTCTATAGCTATGTAAAAATTTACCCCACAGTTACAGGTCTCTCTATTAGCGGAAATCTTAGTAGCTCCCTGATAACTTTGAATGGTGCCGATAATGTGATCCTAGATGGACGGGTGCATGCTACAAACGGAAGTCTAACAGGTACGACTAGAGATTTGACCATCACCAATTCAGGTGGTACAGATCTAACCGCAGCTTATACAATTATATTAGCCTCTAATGCTCAACACAATACAATAGAGTATTGCACCATTAAAGGATCTGGAACAAGTAGTGGCAAGGGGACAATAGCTTTTACAACATCATCATCAGACGATAATGGTAATGGGCTCAATACCATCAGCAACAACTTAATTACCAGTGCAGATACAAGACCTTACAATTCTATTTATTCAGGTGGTGGATCAGGTGTTCCAAACACCGGAAACACTATCAGCAACAATGAATTTGCAGATTTTATGATGCCAGCAAGTATTTCAGCCGGCATATATCTTGATGGTGTATACAATACCGCTTGGATCATTTCCGGAAATAGTTTTTACGAATCTGCCCTTTTTACCACTACTGCCGCAAATTCATTTTGTGTAATACAAATAAAAGGAGGAACCGGCTATACTATCACCGGTAATTATATAGGTGGAAGTTCTGCTTTGTGTGGAGGAAGCCCTTGGGTAAAAACAGGTAGCAATAACGTATTTATAGGTATTGCTTTGACTTTAACAGCCGGAGAGCCAGCCAGCGAAGTTCAAGGCAATATCATCCAAAACTTTGACTGGAGTAATTCAGGAACAGGTGCCTGGACAGGCATTAATATCGCGGCTGGTAATGTGAATAATACCGGCAATACGATTGGAGCTAACGATGGAACAACAGAATCCATTATCTATACAGCCGGAGCTACCGGTGGAGGTTTGAATGGATTTTCAATACAAAGTTCATCAGCTACAGGAATTATCAATATGCAAAACAATACCATTGGTTCCATTACGGCGGGCAATGCTAGTGCAAACGCTACTAACATTTATGGGGTAAATATTAGCTCCGCAGTCACTGGGACAGTTACTTTTAACAACAATATAATTAATAATATAACTGCCAGCTCTCCCAGTACAGGGGCAGCACAATCCATTAATGGAATTATTTATAATGCAAACGGTAATATTACCATAAGCGGTAATACGATAGCCAATCTGAACAATGCAACTACCAATACTGGTACAGTAGGCTATTTGGTTGCTATTAAAGTTGTAAATGGAACGTATGCCATAACCAACAATATTATTCACGATTTAACTATTGCCAATGCTAATACCTCTACACCGGTTTCAAACTCACTGTCCGGTATTATGCTTTACGGTAGCACTGCCGGTATTAATGGTAATACTAATGTAAGAACCGTAACCGGAAATACCATTTATAATTTATATAATACCTACCCTTCGTTTGCAGGCTATATTTGCGGGATAATTTTTTATGGTGTTACAAATGGCAATGTGATTGACCATAATTTTATTTATAACTTGGGGGTAACAGGGACTACCGGGACTACTCTTGCCACAACAGCTAAAGTGTATGGCATAAGGGCAACCGGATATGGCGGTAGTACCACCTACTCCAACAATATCATTGCCTTAGGCGGAAATACCGCCACCATTATTCATGGTATTAACGAATCAGTGACAGCCACCGTTAATAATAATTTCTATTTTAACACGGTGTATATTGGAGGCAGTTTGGCTTCGGGAGTTGTCAATAAATCGTACTGTTTAAATAGTACCGCAGCCACCAATGCACGTAATTTCAGGAATAATATCTTCGTGAATACACGTTCAACCACAAGTGGCGGAGACAGTTTGCATTACGCTGTTTGTCTTGCTGTTACCGGAGGAACGCTGACTCTTGATAATAACGATTATTATGTTAGCGGTACAGGTGGTGTGTTAGGAAATTATGGTGGTGGTCCTACTGCTATATCATCCTTTAATTTATCAACCTTAGCTGCCTGGCAAAATGCTTCGGGTACCCCTGCCGGACCCGGACAAGATGCAAACAGTTTAGCTATTAATCCTACCTTTGCAACTGCAGGGGGAACCTTAGCTATTGATTATAAGCCATCTCCAACTGTTGCTTTACCTGGTATTGCCGGTACCGGTATTACTACCGATTATCTTGGTTCTACCAGACCGGATACTCCTAAAATGGGTGCTTTTGAAACATTAACATCTGAATTAAAAAATGTTGAGATAACAAACGCTATCATCATTCGCAATGCTTCAGGTATTATAGTTCCGTTAAATGGTGAATCAACGATTGAGCTTTATAATGTTAATGGTTCGTTGATCGAAAAAACGAAAGCCAACGGAACATATTCTCACAATTTGAATAACGGTATGTACATTATCTGTATCAATGGAAAAGCCTCCAGGTTTATTAAATAAAAATTTGAGCTAACCTGAGCATCCACAGTATTATCGATTTCAAAAATCTGATAACACGTTGGAAAGATGATTTGTTAATGGAGTTTTATATGATTCAACCGTCTTTTTCGGTACGGGAAAGACGGTTGTTTTGCATAGATTTCAACACAATAGGTCAATAATAATCCATGATATAAACGATACTTATATTCAACAATCCTACTATAATATATTGCCGCTTCACGGCGCATCTTTAAAAATTCGCTGATCCACCTGCCTGCCGCAGGCAAGTACAATTCATTATAGAATCATAATAATTATGTTTGTGTGTAAAAGCCGATAGTCATTTAAACAGGAGTAGCTCTGTAAATTATCAAAAAAACTATCAATGTTTTTGCAGATTGTATTATCAGAGTTTAAATTTTTACGTTATTTGAAGAAAATTGTGCGCAATTTGTGTGAAAATAGAGTTGTCAGTGAAATACTTTTACAATTGCATAATTCAGGAAATAAATAATTCACAAAATTGATTATACTAAATCGTGAAACATAGATTTAATAACTTGTTATTTCTACTGGCTGTTTTATTATCAGCCGGAAATGTGTCTTGTAAAGAAGTAGCGAGCCCTTCGATAGACACTGCTATTGTCAAAAAATTTGTATTATATGATGCGATGCATTATTCGGGCAAACCTGATTTGACCTCTGAACGTTTCTCTCGGATTGATTTGCTATATGAATCGTCTCTTACGAAGCCAGATCCAACTAATACTGCGAAGGTTATTTTGGATATAGATAAGATTAACACGGAGGCAGGATTAGCTAACTATCTTAATTCAGTTGTTTGTACGGATATCGAACAATGGTTTACCGACAGCAGCGTTAGTGGAGATGAAATGGCTAGCCGCCTTACAACTATGTTTAACGTGTTTCGAACTAAAATCGCTGGTGTTAAAATCTGTAACTACGGTATAGCACCGTCTGCACTTTGTGTATCTCGATTTTATGACAATGGCAACTCCACTGAAACAACGTTAATTAATAACTGGAAAGCGTCAAACGTAAAGCGATGGATATCTGCCGGTACTGTCGATTTTTTTGCTCCTCCTGTTTATATTGCCCAACCCGATATTGAATCGTGGATAAGCGATTTGAAAACAACTGTTAACGAAATAAAAACGCATGATGCTACCAAGAAAATTATTGTTTTTCTTTGGCCACAATATTATAATAAGGCAGGTAGTCCTTACTATAAACAATTTATAAATACTTCAATTTGGCAACAGATGTTGGAGGCTGTGTATACATATTGTGATGGTGCTATCATTTGGAGTTCTAATACTGACGAAAAGGAAGCAATTGTTACTTGGACTGATTCCAGAGTACAAGCAATGATGGGTGTAACCAAACAGTTCATCGCTGCACACATCGGAAATATAGATAACCCTGAAACTCAAACGTTACCAACTCCGGTTGTAACAACTCTTTGGGAAAATGGAGCTACTGCCGGTAAATTACCAGCATGGTTCTCGCCAACTTCCAGCAAAACTTATGGAATAGGTGCCGGAAACGGACATGTTTACGTCGCTACACGCGATGGAGCGAGTGGTAAAAATATTTTCGTATATAATGCCGCTTCCGGTGATTCTATTACGGCTTTGAATATGACCGGTATTACAGGTGGAACATTAGTTTTGAGTGATGTGGGTGTTACTGAGGATGGTAAAATTATTGCTGCAAGTATGGGAAATTTTGATGCCTTTAAAATTTACATGTACAATAATGAAGCCGCTGCCCCAACATTGCTGCTGAATCTTCCCTATGCTGATGAAGGTGGTCGTACCGGAGATTTGATTACAGTTACCGGAAGCTACGCCAATGCTACGGCGAAAATTTGGACTGCATCGGCAACAGTACCATCTCAAATATGGGTTTTGGAAATGCAAAACGGAGTTTGGAAAACGAACCGTAGGCTAGTGGCTACAATGTCATCTAATACGACGGGTACAACTATATCTATACCATGTGTAGCTCCTAAACCCGATGGCAGTATGTATTGGAAAGCAGGCAGTCAATCGTTATGGTTAATTAATGCCGATGCTACGGCTAATACGGTTTCAAACAAATTATCTACTTATGCGGATGAAAATTCAATTAAATATCTGGGATACAGCTCAACATACAATTTGGATTATGTTGCATTATTTGCCTACCGCACGGATGAATGTGCTGAAATTATATCGCTTACACCGGGTGATTTGTCTACGTGTAAGATGATTGCTCGCACGTCTTGCCTCGGTCTTAATGCAAATGTCGGTGGTTTGGGGGATGTGGCCGTATGTTACGATGTAAACAACAATCCGATTCTTTACGTGGTAGCTGCCAATAATGGATTTGGAGCTTATAAAGTAGAAGGATTGGCATTAGATCCTACCGGAACTACCACCATGAGGTCTGTAATTGATAAAGGAAATCTCAATATTTTTCCAAATCCGGCAACGGGAGTTGTAAATATTTCGGAAATGGCTATGAGTGTAAAATTGTTTAGCGCGTCCGGTCAATTGGTGAAAGAAGCATTTATGACTAAAGTTCTTCATGTTGAAGGACTTCAAGGTGTGTATTTAATGCAAATCGAGTCTCAAATCGGAAAGGTAACAAAACGACTTTTTGTTATGTAATTTTCTTATTTGTAACTCGTTAAATAATAATATTTCTTGATGTTGTTTCAAGAAGCATTCTATTTGATTTTCGTAAAAACACATAATGGGGTCTTGAGGTTTTTTGGAAATATTTTGAGAAAAATGAATTTTTAGAACCCGCCTTTACCCGTAACAATTTATTAATATATTGTTTTGATTGTAGAGTCCTGAAAAGAAACAATTTAACTGTTAACTATTATTCGATATGAAAAAAATACTGATTTCTTTCAGCTTACTATCCTTTTTTATTTCATTCTCATTGGCCGGAAATATTGTTGTAGGCACAAAAACATATCCGGTTGACACGTTGGCACATTTCAAAGTAGGTCCGGGAAGTTATTATACCGCATTGAGTTTAGTGGATGCCACCGCACCGCTTCGCGTATTTTTTTTAGAAGTGGATGCAAAAAATCAGTATACACAATTAAAAGCTGTTTTAGCAAGAGATTCAACTGTAACTTGTGAACGTACTTCGGCAATGGCAATACGAAAAACCACAGCTGGTGCTGCATACTTTGCAGGAACAAATGGCGGTTTTTTTGCTGCATCGGGTAATCTGTCTCAAGGTTGTATGGTCGGAGGTGAAGTTGCCAGAGCTCCATATGTTGGTGTGACAGATATTGCATTCGACAGAGATAAAGTTCCATTTATTGACCCGAAGGCATATTACGGAAAAGTATATGCTGGCGACTCTCTTTCTCCTTCTCTTTTAATTACGAATATAAACGTTGCCCGTGCTACTAACAATTTAATCCTTTATAACCAGTTAAATGGTCATTATACACATACCAATCAGTATGGCTGTGAAGTGCGTGTTCAACTGACTGGTTCTAGTACTACATGGGATGTAAACAAATTTGTAAATGTAAAAGTAATGTCCAAAATTTCCGGACAGGGGAATATGGCTATTCCAGTCGGAGAGGCCGTATTGTCAGGGAATGGCACCGCAGAAACCTTTTTGAATGCACTCAACGTAAATGATGTGATTAGCATCAAGATAAAAATAACGTTAAATTCAAGTACCGAAAAACCATTATTGACCGATATGGTTGGCGGTGATCGCCAAATATTGCAGCATGGACTTGTGACTGACAATGATTGGGCAGCATTAAATCCACGTACTGCTGTAGGTTACTCCTCGGATAAAAGTAAAATTTATTTTTGCATAGTTGATGGTCGATCGACCATATCAGTTGGAGTATCGACCAAGCAATTGGCTGATATTATAAAAAGTGCCGGAGCTTCTGAGGCAATAAATTTAGATGGTGGCGGTTCAAGTACCCTGTATGTAAAGGGGTTAAATTTGATGAATATTGTAAGTGATGGTACTGAACGGGCTGTTGGAAATGGTTTATTTGCCGTTTCTTCTGCTCCAACCGATGTCACCATAAGCGAAATAAACGCTTACAAAAAAACAGTAGAATTGCCAAAGAATGGCACTTTTACACCTACATTCATAGGCTATAATCAGTATGGGGCACTACTAAATACCAATGTGCAAGGTGTAACACTCAGCTGTCCTGCTGCGCTTGGATCTGTAAACGGTGGTACATTTACTGCTTCCGGAACTCAAAATGGCGTTTTAACAGCCACCTATAATAGTATCCAAACAACAGTAAATATTATAACATTGAACGGAACAGGCATTGACAAACATGAAATGTCCAATGTTTATATTTCTTTGAACGGAAATCAAATTCATATCTCGGAAGAAGTAGCTTTGGCAGAAATTTATAGTATTACCGGCCAAAAAGTGGCATCGGTTACTAATGTTTCATCTATCAAAGCTCCTGTAGCTAAAGGTGTTTATATTGTTATTGTTGTTGATAAAGCTAGTGCTAAAAAAATTCAAAAAGTGACTGTCTATTAAAATAATTTTCTATTACAAACCCTCTAAATTTAAATTTAAATGAAAACAAAAAAATTACTCTTATCAAAAAAATTAATTAATAATTATTAAAATCTATGTTTTATGAAAAAAATAACTTTTTTAATCGTTGCTTGTATTGCAATTTTAGCATTGCAAGCCCAAACTGTAACAACTCTCTGGGAAAAAAAGGCCGGTAATTTACCGGTATGGTTTTCGACTACCTCCAGCAAAACCCGCGGTATAGGTGCCAGCAATGAATATGTTTTTGTAGCCAATCGCGATGGTGCAAGCGGTAAGAATATCTTTGTATACAGCGCTGCTACCGGTGATTCTGTTGCCGCTTTAAATACTGCCGATATTACAAATACTGCATCATTAATTTTAAATGATGTAGATGTTACTGAGGATGGTAAAATTATTACGGCAAGTATGGCTAACACTACGGACTTTAATATTTACATGTACGACAATGTAACAGGTGCCCCTACCAGGGTGTTGCATTCTGATAATGTTGCTTCTATGGGCGGCCGTACCGGCGACGTATTTACTGTAACAGGTGATTATTCGAAAGGCACTGCAAAAATATTTACTGCATGTGCAGCCGGACCATCCAAAATTTATGTATTGGAGATGGAAGACGGAACTTGGAAAACAGAACGAAGGCTTGTGGCAACTGTCTCTGGCATTACTGCTGCGGGTCAAGCCTCTGTAGCTCCAAAACCTGACGGCAGTATATATTGGAAGGCTGCCGGACAGTCATTCTACAAGATTGAGTCAGATACTACAATCAAGAAGAAACTTGATAAAAGCTTACTTGGTACAGGTTTTTCGTCATGTTCCAGTGAAATTAAATATTTAGGACACAGCACAATAGATAATAAAGATTACCTTGTTTTGTTCACTTATGGTTCAGGCAGGGAGTATGCGCAAATTGTATCAATCGATCCAAACGATTTGACATTAACGCTTAACTTAAGCGTTAATACACCTGCTCTCGGCATTAATGCTAATGTCGGTGGTACAGGTGATGTAGCCGTTCGTTATGATGCAAACAACAATCCGATTATTTACGTAGTTTCTACCAACAACGGATTTGGAGCTTATAAAGTAGAAGGATTGGGATTAACTCCTCCTATTTGGACAGGGACAACAACACCTGCAGCTGATAAAGAAAATATCAACATTTTTCCAAATCCGGCAAAAGGGATTGTAAATATTTCGGAAATGGCAAAGAGTGTGAAATTGTTCAGTGTTTCAGGTCAGTTATTGAAAGAAGCATTTATGACTAATCAGCTTAACATTGAAGGACTGAAAGGTATCTATTTTATACAAATTGACTCTGAAAACGGAAAAACTACAAGACGTTTAATTGTCAAGTAAGTATCACAAAAATATAGAGGATTAAACAAAGAGTGTTTCTTGCTGTTGTTTTGCTTGCAAGAAGTACTCTTTTTACCTGCACGAAAATATTTTTGAAAATTATCGGCTCATCTGTAAACGTTGCTATTGAGAATTATTGGGGGAAATTTTTTATAGAGGCGATATTGCAGGAACAAGTCGTCAGCCGCATACAGCTATTGGCGTAACCCGAAAAGCAAGTTGATTTTGATGACAGTTGATGGGCGTAACTCAAATGGCAGTTCCGGTTTAACTTTAACACTTTCTTAAGTAGCCGAGTTTTTGTTGACACAGGGTGTAAAACAGTAAAATAAGTGATCAATTCAGATGGTGAAGGTTCGGTGGTCATGGTATGTACAAATGATTTACTCACCAAACCATCAAATGGCGGAAATATAGAAAGTTCTGTTCCAACTTCTGTAATTATATCAGAACAACTATACAACTATAAATGAATACTTTAAAATCAAATATTAATTTAAATTTATGAAAAGCATGGACTTATCAAAATCGCAGTTGGGAGGTGCAAGATTTCTTGTGCTCTTAGGGATGCTGTGTTGCTCATTTTTAGTAAATGCACAAGTGAACATTCGAGGAAAGGTAATTGATTCAAACGATGAACCACTTATAGGCGTCACAGTAATGGTAAAGGGAACAAATACCGGAACAATTACCGACACAAACGGTAATTTCTCAATTTCTGTTCCCGATCAAAAATCAATATTAGTTTTTTCGTTTGTAGGATATAAGAAACAAGAAATTCCTGTAGGCACAAATAAACAATTGACCATACAGATGTTGGAAGAAACAGAGTTATTGGAAGAAGTGGTAGTGGTTGGTTATGGAACACAGAAACGTGCAAGTGTTACAGGTGCCATATCTACGATGTCAGACAGAGAGTTGTTGAAAGCTCCTGCAATGGGTATCACTAATGTGGTTGGTGCTCGTGTGGCAGGTGTTTCTATGTTACAGACTTCCGGTCAGCCGGGTAGTGATGCAGCTTCTTTGTTGGTTCGTGGACAAAGTGCTACTTATATTGTCGATGGTATTCAGCGCAGCTTCAATGAGATTGATCCAAATGAAATTGAATCAGTGTCTGTATTGAAAGACGCAACTTCTGCAGCTGTTTATGGTTTGGATGCATCTGCGGTTATCATCGTAACTACAAAAAGAGGTAAAGCAGAAAAGTTACGTATTAGCTATATGGGTACCTATGGTATCAGCCAGAATACACTGCAAATGAAGTGGCTGGATGGTCCCGGCTATGCTTATTGGTACAATGAGTGTCGAAAGCTGGATGATGACGAGCCTGTGTTTACTGAAACCCAAATACAAAAAATGAAAGATGGTGTTGATGGTTGGGGTAATACTAACTGGTTCAATGAAGTGTTCGGTACAGGAACAAATACACATCATAATATAAGTGTTACCGGTGGTAACGAAAAAGTTCATTTCTTTACTTCTATTGGTACATTAAATGAAAAAGGTAATGTTGATAAATTCAACTATGATCGTTATAACCTTCGTACAAACATCGATGCCAAAATCAGCAATAGTATTTCGATGGAAGTGGGAATTTCCGGCCGTTTTGAAGAACGTAACAGACCTAGTTACTCTGCAAATCCGGATGATTGGCATAACATTTCTGAACAAGTTGTACGTTCACAACCATTTATCCCTATAGCAATAACTTATCAAGGTAAAGAGTATTATACTTCTCCTCCAACAGACTCTAATCCGGTGAGTCCAATTGCATCTATTTATGAATCAGGCTATTATAAGATTAACGATACCTATATTCAATCAAATTTCTCATTGAAGTACGATGCTCCTTGGTTAAAGGGGTTGAGCTTCAAGTTTATGGGTGCGTATGACCTTTCTTATGAATTTACCAAAAACTTGAAAATTCCATTCAAAACAATGTTGGCGGATTTCCCAAATGCTTCAACTGAGCAAGTGAGTTATAAGATGTATACTGATAACTCCGGAAATACAACTTTGACTGAAACTGCACATAGTTCAACGAATGTGGTGACTCAATCTAGCGTCAACTTCGACAGAACATTTGATAAACATAAAATAAATGCTATTGCTTTAGCTGAAACTCGTAACCAATTTGGTAATGCTCTTGGAGCAACAGGCTATGGTCTAGATTTCCTTGCTTTGGATGAGTTAAGCAACATTACAAATGCAACAGGTACCGGAGAGCAAAAACTGCCTTATCTAAGCGGTTATAGTTCTCAATCCCGGGTGATTGGCTTTGTCGGTCGTTTAAACTATGATTATAGTGAAAAATATTTGGCAGAGGTTTCAATTCGCCGGGATGGAAGCTATTTATTTAACGGAATGAACGGTTCCCGTTGGGTGAATCTGCCGGCTGTATCTCTTGGTTGGAGAATGAACAAAGAAAACTGGTTTAATGTTGATTGGATTGATAATTTGAAAGTTAGAGGCGGCATTGGTAAGACAGCTACTTCTGCCGTCAGCCCTTATCAATATTTGGATTTGATGGGAGTATCAACAAAGCAGGTTATTATTGGCGGTACAAGTAAGAGTATAATTTATACCTCAACTCTTGGTAATCCAAATCTGAGTTGGGCAAAATGTTTGGCATATAACTTAGGCACAGATTTTTCTGCATGGAAGGGTTTGTTAAACATTGAATTTGATGTGTTTTATAAATATCAATATGATTTGCTTTCTTCTGTCAGCGGCTCATATCCTCCTTCAATGGGTGGATACTATTTCTCATATGAAAATAAGAACAAGATAGACTATCGTGGTTTTGAATTCACTATCAGCCATAACAACAACATCGGAGATTTTAAATATGGAGTGAAATGGGTCGGCTCTTTTGCTAAACGTAGATGGCTGTATGTGGCAAGTGATTCTCCGAATACTCCGGATTACAGAAAATTGACCGGCAAGGAGGTTGGTTCTCAACTTGGCTTTATTGCTGAAGGTTTGTTCCAATCCCAAGATGAAATTGATAATTCAGCAACAGTAGTTGGTTATAAGGTTCTTCCCGGTTATATCAAATATAAAGATAGGAACGGCGATGGTAAGATTACATACGCTCAGGATATGGGTTATGTTGGTAAAAGTGCTTATCCTAAATTCCAATCTTCATTGGACTTGAACGCTAACTGGAAAGGGTTTGATTTTGATGTCTTGTTCCAGGGTGCTTTGGGAAGTACTGTCGCTTTGACAGGTGTTTATACTGAAGATTATTCGGTTGGTGTAATGGATAATACTACATATACAACTATGTTCTTCCACTTTGGTAACTCTCCAACTTTTTTGCCGGAGAATTCATGGACCCCGGAACATAAAAATGCAGAATTTCCTCGTTTGTCCTTGGTTCCTATAAGTAAAAATAACGCTTTTGCCTCTACTTTCTGGTACAAATCAGGAGATTATCTACGTTTGAAAACATTCCAAATTGGCTATTCTTTGCCTCAACAAATGATCAAGTTTTTGGGCGTCAATAATTTTAGATTCTATGTTGAAGGTTCAAATATATTGACGTTCAGTGGACTTACAAAATATAACATTGACCCTGAGCAACCGGGTGTGAATAATGGATACTATCCACAACAAAGGACTTTCTCTTTGGGAGTTAATTTAACATTGTAATTTAAAAAATAATGAAAAAGATATTTAAAATAATGATTTTGGCTACTATGGTAGCCGGATTCAGCAGCTGTAATGACTGGCTGGATCTTACCCCTACAGATAGTCTATCCAGTAAGGTTGTTTGGGAGGATGAATCTAGTGTCGATATGTATGTAAATGGATTTTATACCTATTTGAATAAATATGGTCAATTTGGATCTCTTCAGTTTTCCGGTAATCTTACCGAAGGCTTGACAGATGCTTTCAAATATAGTTCTTATGCGTTAGGCAACAAATCCGGTAACTCTAATAACTATGTATTCAATCCAAGTGTAATTTCATCTGCCGGTTGTTTATATAGTTGCTGGAGTGATGCTTATGAACAAATTAGACGGATGAACCAGTTCTTGAATTCAATGGAGAAATATTCAACTTTCTCTGTTGAACAAAATACGAAATGGGAGGCTCAGACTCGTTTCTTTCGTGCATTTGTCTACTTCCAGTTGGCAAAACGACACAAGGGGGTGATTCTTTATACAAGTCTTGATGAGATGAAGAAAGACAAGGCACGTAGTTCAGAAGAGGCAACCTGGGATTTGATTGAATCGGATTTGGATTATGCTATAGAGCATCTTCCTGAATCATGGACATCTTCCGATAAAAATCGTGTTACTAAATATGCTGCTTTAGCATTCAAATCACGCGCCATGTTATATGCTGAACGTTGGCAAAAAGCTTACGATGCTGCGAATGAAGTAATAAACTCTAAAATCTATGAGTTGGTTAGTAATTACTCAAATGCATGTGCCGGAAATAACAAAGAGGCCATTTTAGAATTTGATTATAATCTTTCCGGACCATATCATACTTTTGATCAAGACTACTGTCCGCTAAGTGATGGTTATCAATCCGGAGGATTTGGTACTCCCACTCAGGAAATGGTGGAATGCTATGAAAAGACTGACGGTACTAAAATGGACTGGACTCCATATCATTCAGCAACAGCAACTCGTCCACCTTACGAAAATCTTGAACCTCGTTTTCAATCTTCCATCATTTATCCGGGCTGTACTTGGAAGGGTCATGTAATGGAGAACTCGGTAAATGGAAGCTATGGTACGTTTATGGCTTATAGATCACAACCATATATGACCGGATATACTACTACTGGCTACTATTTGAGAAAATTGATAGATGAGTCCCATATTGAACTTAATGGAGTTTACAGTACTCATCCGTGGGTGGAAATTCGCTATGCAGAAGTTCTTTTGAACAAAGCAGAAGCAGCTTACAGATTAGATAAAATAGGTGAGGCTCAGAGCGCTATGAATGAAATTCGTGCCCGCGTTAATCTTCCTGAGAAATTCACAACCGGTGCGGTATGGTTCAATGATTATAGAAACGAACGTAAAGTTGAGTTGGCTTATGAAGGACAATTGTTCTGGGATATGCGTAGATGGAAACTCGCTCATATCGAGTATAACGGCTATCGTTGCCATGGTTTTAAGATCACCGGTACTAATTACGAATATATTGACGTTGACTACCAAGATCGTAAGTTCTTGGAAAAAACTTATATTCTACCTATTCCTGATAGTGAATTACAGAACAATTCTCTAATGCTTCAATATGATGAATGGTTATAAAAAATAAAAAAATAAACGCAATGAAAAATAAATTTTTATTATTGATAGCTATTGCTTTCATGTTTTTTGGAATGAATAGTTGCCAAAAGGTAGCGGACTTGACTCCTTCTGTTTCGCGCAAGGGGATTAATAGTTTTACAGCATCTTTCGTTAATGATGAAAGACCTGAAAATGCATTCGCCAGTGAAGTAGACTCTGTAAATAAAATTATTACTGTTGTATTCCCCTATAATTACCCAAAAGATTCAGACACGGTTTTGACTATAAGTGATTTAACAAAAATAAGGGTTGTCGCAAACTTGGATGATAATGTGACAATTTCTCCAGCTATCTTGTATATGGACTTTACAAAGGACAATTACATTACTGTAACTGATCAAGCTAAAAATAAGAAAATATATCGGGTAGTCGCAGAAATTCGAAAAAGTAGTGAGTGCGCAATTACAAACTTTGAACTGACATCTTTGGGTTTAAGCGGGATCATAAATGAGAATAGCAAAACAATTTTTATTACTTCAATTGATCCAATTGGTTCTGCTTTGGCTAAAGTAAGTGTATCTCATGGTGCTGTCATGCAGCCGGACCCAACAAAAGTGGCTTTGAATTATAACGATGATGTAGAAATAACTGTAACTGCTCAGAATGGAACAACCTCATCTGTTTATACGGTGAAGAGAACAATTCCTCCCAAAAGAGACTTCGGTATGCGTTCAGGAAGTGCTAAAATTCTTTGGGTTAAAAAATTAAATACAGACCTTGGAATTAGTGTCCTTGATAAGACTACCGGCATTGCTGTAACAAAAGATTATGTAGTAATTAATACCAGAGGTCAAAACAGCATCTACCTGGATAATAAGACATGCGCAATTGCCGGCACTGTTAATTTGGGTGCCTGTGTAGGTGATTTGATCAACTTCTACAATACTTGTGATGACAATGACAATATTTTGTTATGTAATCTTGCTTCTTCGAACACGCCGTTCAAGATTTGGAAAATTAAAGGTGTGACCGGAACTCCGGAAGCGTTTATCGAATGGAACTGCGGTGTGGCAATGGGATATAAATTTTCTATAAAAGGCAGTATTGATGGTGATGCAATTATAACAGCTCCATACAATAATGGTGATATGAAATTTGCACGTTGGCAGGTAAAAAATGGAATTCTTCAATCACAAACTCCGGATATTATTACAACAGCTGCAACTACTGCAGGCTGGTGGAGACGCTGTGACATCGTTTATACTGATCCGACAAATTTAAATAGCGATTATTTTGTAGCAGGCTATGCTCTTCCTCGTAAGTTTGCATGGATGGATGGTACAACTCATACAGCTAAAGCTTATGGTCCTGTTATCAGTTCTAGCTGGATTTTATGTGCAACAGACTATGTTGTATTCAATAAGTCGCATTATGCAGTACATAATACCGTTAACTCATTTACCTATGATATGGACGATCGAATCTATCTGTACGATGTAAGTACGCTATCTGGTCTTAATGCTAATGTATGGAATGCTCCTAAGGGTATATACGGAGGTAAAGAAAATGGCGGTCAGAATAAAGATGGTGGTGGTGATGTTGCGTTGAAAGTTTCAGACGATGGATATTTTATGTACTTGTACTTCATGTTTACTAACGGATGTGTAGTTTGTGTACGGTTTGACTGTTTTGATATATAATTGTATTTTATTACAATGGTTCGTTATAAAATTAAGCAGATTATTTACTACTTTTTAGAGTCGACTCAAATATATATTTTTAAAATCAGGTACTTCTGATGTTGCTTTTGTCTGTACAAACACAATAGTTAAAGAAAACAAATTGATAGTAAAACATTTACAAATTACCTTTATGCTAAATAAAAATAAAAATTATTTCGTGATCTTGGTTTTGTCTTTATTGCTGATTCAGTCGCATTCGTGTAAAGGAACAAACCAGCCTGTCCCTGATTGGGAATGGAAAGATACTGTTACGGAATTATTACCTGTAAGCCAAAAACCCAAAATTTTATGGATTGATGCCTCCGCTAATTTTAAGTATTTTGCCAACAGCCAAGAAAATATTCAACTTTATCTGGAAAAAACTAAAAATGCCGGCTTTACCGATATTATTGTCGATGTACGCGGAACGTCCGGCGATGTACTTTACACAAGCAATATCGTTAATCAAATCACCAAAATGGTTGATACGGAACGGACAGCGACATGGGATTACTTAGCTGTATTTATTGAAAAAGGACATGCCTTGGGATTGAAAGTACATGCAAATTTCAACACTTTTGTCGGAGGAAATACAAGCAATTCCGGTGTAGTGTATCGCGAGCCGGCAAAAGCTCAATGGCTTACCATTATGAACCTGCCCGGTTTACAAGGCATGATGAGCATTATGAACGATGGCAACAGTGATGTTAAATTTTTTAATCCTTTGAATGCGGATGTACAAAAGTATGTACTAAGCATTATCAGCGAACTGGCAACAAATTATGATTTAGATGGCATTGTACTTGACCGTTGCCGTTTCGACAATATTGAATGCGATTTTAGTACTTATACTCGTGAAAAATTTGAAACATATATTGGAAAGAAATTGATCACTTATCCTGACGATATTTTCAGATGGAACACAACTCCCAATGCAGATGGAACTTATTCACGCATTGATGGACCCTATTTTAAACTTTGGCTTGAATTCAGGGCAAAAGTAATTCATGATTTTGTTGAAAAATCCAGAAATACTATTAAAGTCATTAATAAGAATATTAAATTTGGAATTTACACCGGATCATGGTATTCCACGTATTACAACGAAGGCGTCAATTGGGCAAGTCCAAGATATGATCCATCAAAAGAATACAGCTGGGCAACAACCAATTATAAAAACTACGGCTTTGCCGATTTACTTGACTTCTACATGACAGGTGCTTACTGTAAAATAATTTATGGTTCAGAAGGATGGACAGTTGAGCGTGCTCTTGAAGTGGCACAAGAAGTAATAAAAGGAGATGTCCCGGTTTGCGGAGGTTTATATGGATTATACTTTAATAATGCACCAAAAGATTGTGAAAATGCCGTTTATGTTTGCTTAACAGAATCAAACGGACTAATGTTTTTCGACATGAGTCATTTAATTAAGTACAATCAATGGGATAACGTAAAAGCAGGAATTGACCGTGCAATGGAAACTCAATAATAAACGAATATAAAAATTTCTGTTTTTAATCCGATTTTTTATTTATAATTGTTTAAAATGCCTTCAATGAATAAATCACGTATTCTGGCGTTTTCTATAACAGTTTTGTTTTTCTGCTCGTGTGCAACGCAAAGAGTGGATGTATTGGTTATAGGTGGAGGTGCCGGTGGTACTACTGCAGGCATTCAGTCGGCACGCTTAGGAGCACGAACCCTTATTGTTGAAGAACTTGACTGGCTTGGCGGTATGCTTACATCGGCAGGTGTTAGTGCCATTGATGGGAATAACAAACTTCCCGGAGGATTGTGGGGCGAATTTCGTGATAGTCTGGCTTTGCGTTACGGAGGAGTTGATAAACTCAAAACCGGCTGGGTGAGTAATACTTTATTTGAACCTTCGGTTGGTGCACAGGTTTTAACCAATATGTGCCGAAAAGAAAATGATTTAAATGTTTGGATGCATACAAAATTTGTTTCTGCCATGAAGGATAGAACCGGTTGGATAGTAAAACTCGGACAAGGCAATCACATTTCCCAAATCAAAACAAATATACTGATAGATGCAACCGAATTGGGCGATGTGGCGAAAGCTTGCAGCGTTAAATATGATGTTGGAATGGATTCACGTGCCGAAAGCGATGAATCAATTGCACCTGAATCGGCCAATAATATTGTTCAGGATTTGACTTACGTCATGATATTAAAGGATTACGGAACAGATGCCGATAAAACCATTGAGAAACCGAAGAATTATGATCCGAGTCATTTTTATTGTGCTTGTAAAACCGAAAAATGTACGAATCCGAAGGGAGAACACCCTCTTTGGGATTGCAAAAAAATGCTTCATTACGGTAAGTTGCCAAACAATAAATATATGATTAATTGGCCGTTTGAAGGAAATGATTACTACGTAAATGTGATAGAAATGAGTGATGAAGAGCGTGCTCAAGCCCTACAAAAAGCCAAAGATTTTTCACTCTCATTTCTGTATTATATTCAACATGATCTCGGATATAAAAACCTGGGATTAGCTGACGATGAGTATCCCACTTCCGATAAATTGCCTTTTATTCCATATTATCGTGAGTCCCGTCGTATTCATGGGTTGGTGCGTTTCAACTCAAACCACGTGACCAAACCTTATGATCAACCGGAAAAACTTTATAGAACCGGAATTGCGGTGGGAGATTATCCGATTGATCATCATCATACGCGTTATCCGCAATGGGACGAATTACCCGATTTACATTTTTTTCCTGTTCCCTCTTATTCGTTGCCTTTAGGTACTATTATTCCGAAGGATGTGGAAAACTTGATTGTAGCTGAAAAGTCGATTTCTGTTTCTAATATCATTAATGGTACAACACGTTTGCAGCCTGTTGTGCTTCAGATAGGCCAGGCTTCAGGAGCCTTGGCAGCATTAGCCGTGTCAGAAAAAAAGAAAGTGTCAGAAGTTCCGGTTCGCGATGTTCAAAACGTGATTCTGAACGCAAATGGATATCTAATGCCTTATCTGGATCTTCCACTTTCCGATAAACATTTCAAAGCATTGCAGAGAATCGGTTCTACCGGTATTCTTCGGGGTGTAGTTAAAAGTGTCGATTGGTCGAACCAAACTTGGTTTAATGCAGATAGTTTGGTTTTGATAAACGAACTTAAAACAGGTCTGTACGAGTTTTGTGGAATGAACATCGGCTATTCGAATGACATTTTGAGTATTGAACAAACGGTAGCTTTAATCAATGATTTGGCTATTCAATTTAATTTGCATAAATACACTGCTGATCAGTTTAAAGTGAAGTGGAACGAACTTGGCTTGAATGATTTTAGTGAAAAGAAAAAGATTACCCGGAAAGAGTTTGCAGCAATGTTGGATGCACTCATTGACCCGTTCAATCTCAAACCTGTGAGTATTAAGGGGGAATTTTAAAATTAGTTTCGGAGTTTTTTTTATTTGTTGTTATTTTTACGACGTATGTTGATTGGTTCACAGCATAACTAATCGAATAATTTGGATTTTCTTTACTATAATTTATCAATGTTTTAAAGTTTATTTGTATGAAAAAAATTACTTTACGGAAAGGTAACTAAACGTTTTGTTGTTAAGTAATTTTCTTATTTACAGTTGATTAAATAAACAATGCCTCTTGATGTTGTTTCAAAAGGCGTTATATTTGATATTCTTACAAAAAAGAATTGAATAATGCTTGGACATTAAATTATTTTTCATGAGTATTCATTTACATACCTAAGTAAAAATTCAAACTTCTATGTCAAATTAAAAAATATTGAAATTGAACACAAGCCAGAAATAATACCAAAAGACAAAGTGAATGAGATGTTGCCTTGGGTGCATATTGTGATAAGCAATGCCAAACGTTTATTGTTGAATATTTATCACGATGTGGAACCGCAATACCTGCAAATCTATTTCAATAAGTTTTTTGATAAGTATAAATCATGTTTTTTGATGAAAAAATATTTATATGAAGGTTTTATTTAGAATATTTTTTATTTTATGTGTTTTATTCTTTATTTCCGAAAATTTACAATCGCAATGTCAAATAAATTCTTTGGATTGTGAGAAGAAATGGAATAAAATTGAACCTTTTTTTACCCCTCCGGATAAGTATAAAGGTATATTTGGTAACTATCGTTCGCCATTACTATTTTATAATGGAGATATTGTAAAAACATCACAAGATTGGGACAAAAGGCGAGAAGAAATTCTGAATCGTTGGAGCGATATGTTGGGGAAATGGCCTCCGCTGATCGAAAATCAAGAAATGACGATTTTAGAAACGATAAAAAGAGAAAATTTTATTCAGCATCATATCAGGTTTTGGTGGACACCCCTTGAGCAAACAGATGCTTATCTGTTAATCCCTAATGAAAAAGGGAAAAAACCGGCTGTCATTACCGTTTTCTATGAACCCGAAACCTCCATCGGATATGGAGATAAACCTAATCGCGATTTTGCATATCAATTGGCAAAAAGAGGTTTTGTTACACTTTCCTTAGGAACGAGAAAAGCAACAAAAGATAAAACTTATTCTATTTTTTATCCGAACATTGAGCATGCTCAAGTAGAGCCTCTTTCGATGTTAGCATGTGCCGCGGCAAATGCATGGGAACTTCTGTCTAAAATTGATGATGTTGATTCTACGAGTATCGGAATTGTAGGGCATTCTTTCGGCGGGAAATGGGCCATGTTTGCATCTTGTTTATTCGATAAGTTTGCATGTGCTGCTTGGTCTGATCCAGGTATTGTCTTTGATGAGTCTCGTCCGAATGTAAATTATTGGGAACCTTATTATTTAGGATATCATTCTCCCCCTTGGAGAAAAAGAGGCATTATTAACAAAGATAATCCGTCACAGGGTTTATACCCAAAATTAGTTAAAGAGGGTTACGATTTGCACGAATTACATGCTTTGATGGCACCTCGGCCATTTCTTGTTTCAGGAGGTTCAGAAGATCCACCAGAACGTTGGATTCTATTAAACAGTATCATCGCAGTCAATCAATTATTGGGTTTCAAAAATCGAGTAGCAATGACAAACCGTCCAGAACATTCTCCGAATGCAGAGTCTAATGAGCAAATTTATCTGTTTTTTGAGTTTTTTCTGAAAAATAAATGTGAGTAGCTTTGTAAATTATCAAAAAAGTTATCAATGTTTTTGTAGATTATTTTTTCTGAGTCTAACTTTTTACGTTATTTGAAGAGAATTGTGCGCAATTTGTGTGAAAATAGAGTTGTCTGTGAATTAAGTTTACAGTTTGATAATCCATGTAATAAATAAATCTCAAAATTAACTATACTAAATTGTGAAACTTAGATTTAATACCTTATTCTTTCTTCTGGCTGTTTTATTATTAGCTGGAAATGTGGCTTGTTTAGCCGGAAATGTGGCTTTTAAAGAAGTAGCGAAACCCACGAAAGACAAATTTACTGTCAAAAAATTCGTATTATATGATGCGATGTCTTATTTGGGCAAACCTGATTTGACCTCTGACGGTTTCTCTCGGATTAAGGTTCTGTATGAAGCACATCTTACGAAACCAGATCCAAATGATAATACGAAGGTTATTTTGGATTTGAATAAAATTAATAAATTGGCTGCGGAAGATGAATATTCTAATTCTACTGTAATTTGTACAGATATAGAACAGTGGTTTAACGACAGGAGTGTTAGTGGAGAAGAAATGGCTACCCGCTTTACAACTATGTTTAAAGTGTTTCGAGATAAAATAGCTAATGTTCAAATCGGTAACTATGGTATAGCACCATCTGCACTTTGTGTCTCTCGATTTTATGACAATGGTAAAACCGATGAAAAAACGTTAATTAACAACTGGAAAGCGTCAAACGAAAAGCGATGGGCATCTGCCAATACTGTTGATTTTTTTGCTCCTACTGTTTATATTGCTGAACCCAATATTGACTCGTGGATTAACGATTTGAAAATAACTGTTAAAGAAATAAAGGCACATGATGCTGCCAAGAAAATTATTGTTTTTCTTTGGCCACAATATTATGATAAGAAAGGGAGTCCTTACTATAAAAAAGTTATTGCCCCTGAAATTTGGCAACAGATGTTGGAGGCCATCTATGAAAATTGTGATGGTGCTATAATTTGGAGTGGTACTATTGATGCTATTAATTGGGATGATCCCAGAGTACAAGCGATGATGAACGTAACAAAACAATTTATTGATTTTCATAAAGAAAACAAAGCTGTTTTTATTAAGTAAATTAAAAATATTTTTTATATCCGCCGCAGAAATAGTTCTCTTGTCATTCTATATAATTTAAAATATAATAGTTATAAAAATAATGTTAATTAAATTTATTATGTATGAAAAAGCTTTGTTTTATATTATTTTTGGTCACTATTTTGGTAAACTCAGAACAGATTAGTGCTCAAACAGCTACTATAAATGTAACAGGAAAAGTAGTTGATAAATCAGGAGAACCATTAGTAGGAGCAACAATTATTGTATTGGGCACTAATACTGGTACAGTAGCTGATAGGAATGGCTTTTTTACAGTAAAAAATGTTTCTGCGAATGCAGAGTTTAAAATTTCATTTTTAGGGTATCAAAGTAAAACAATACCAATAAATGGGAAAACAATTTTTTCTATCTTTTTGGATGAAGATTATCAAACCATAGAGGAAATTGTTGTTGTGGGATATGGGACTCAGAAAAAAACTGATATTACAGGTTCTGTTGGGCAAGTAAATATGAAAGATCTTGTAATTGCTCCAGTTGCTACTTTTGATCAGGCATTAGCTGGACGAGTTGCCGGTGTTAATGTTACTTCGAATGATGGTCAACCTGGATCGCTAAATAACATCGTGATTCGAGGAGGTAATTCTCTAACACAGTCTGTAGCACCTTTATATGTTGTCGACGGTTTTTTGATTGAAGATCTGTCAAGTGCAGCTGTTAATCCACAAGACATCGCTTCTATTAATGTTTTGAAGGATGCATCTGCCACAGCTATTTATGGAGCTAGAGGAGCGAATGGAGTAGTAGTTATAGAAACAAAAAAAGGGATTGTAAGTAAACCTATTATTACTTATAATGTATCTTTAGGATTACAACAAGTGTCAAAAACGATGGACCTTATGACACCTTATGAATTTGTTAAATACCAAAATGACTTAAATCCTGCTCTTGCTAATAGTTTATATTTGTCTAATTATGGTTTGACAGTTGAAGATTATAAAGATGCCACAGCTTATAACTGGCAAGATATGTTTTTTAGAACTGCTCCTATTCAGAAACATGATATTTCAATACGAGGAGGAAATGCAGATACCAAATATTCCGTTTCAGGATCGTTGTTTAATCAAGATGGAATAATTATTAATTCTAATTATAAAAAATATTCCGGACGCATTTCGTTAGATCAGAATATTGGCAAAAAAACAAAAGTTGGTTTTATAGTAAACATAGCAGAAACCGAGACATCAGGGGCTCCTATTGCAGCAGGTAGTACAGGAGCTGTTACAGGATATGCCCTATATCAAGTATGGAATTTTAGACCAGCCGCAGTAGCCAATATACCAGAAGATTGGGCAAATGAATTTTTTGATCCAACAGCTACTTCCGGAAATTGGATGGTAAATCCAATTCAGAATACGAATAACGAAGTAAACACAAGCCAGTACACTGATGTTAATGTAAGTACATATTTATCTTATCAAATTTTTAAAGACCTTACTTTAAAAATTTCCGGGGATATTTATAGTAGAACAACCCAAAATGCTATTTTCCATAATTCGATGACCGCACTTGGATCACCTCTAAACCCTAATAATACACAAGGAGTATGGGGAGGAATAACAAATCTGAAGTCAGGAACATGGTTAAATGAAAACACATTAACCTATAATAAAAATTTAGATAAAAAAAACACGATTAATATTGTTGGAGGATTCACCATACAAGAAAACAAATCTTCAGCGTTTGGTTTAGTTGCAGATCTTATTCCAAATGAAGATTTAGGGCTTAGTTCATTAGGTTCCGGAACCCCTTATAGTAATTCTTCGTCAGAGAGCTATAATCGTACTGCTTCTTTTCTGGGTAGGGTTAATTATAGTTATGATTCAAAGTATCTTATTACAGTAACCGGCAGGGCTGATGGCTCTTCAAAATTTCCAGCTAGCAATAGATGGGGATATTTTCCATCAGTTGGTTTAGGTTGGAGATTGTCTCAAGAATCGTTCATGGAAAATATTAAAGATATTTCAAATTTAAAAATCAGAGCAAGCTATGGTATAACTGGTAACAATCGGGTTTCTGATTTTGGATATCTTCCTGTAATAACTTTAAACAATGTATCTGGTTACTCTTTTGATAATGCAACCCCTATAAAAGGGGCTACATATAGTTCTATAGGAAATCCGGCATTAATATGGGAAAGTACAAAACAGACAGATATAGGGATAGATCTAGGTTTGTTTAATAATAGAGTTAGCTTAACAGCTGATATATATAGAAAAAATACGTATGATTTATTATTAAACGCACCACTTCCCAAAACTACCGGGTTCTCATATGCAATGAAGAATATTGGAGAAATTCAAAATCAGGGTTTAGAGTTGACTCTAAATTTAGTACCGGTAAAAACAAAAAATTTCACATGGAATAGTGATTTTAATATTTCATTTATTTCAAATAAAATCATAGGACTTGAAAGAGGTCAAACTAATATGCTATCATCTGTTACTTGGGACTGGAATTATACAAGTCCTTTGTATATAGCACGACTTAATGGACCGGCAGCAATGTTTTATGGATACATTTGGGATGGAAATTATCAATATGCGGACTTGAATGAAATAAGTACCGGGAAATATGTTCTGAAGGGGAACGTGCCAACTAATGGCCTGGCAAAAGCAACAATTCAACCCGGTACTATTAAGTATAAAGATTTAAATGGTGATGGAGTAGTTAATTCTTTAGATTTAGCAGTTATTGGCAGGCCTCTTCCAATCCACACCGGAGGATGGAGTAATAATTTTTCCTACAAAAATATCAGCTTAAATGTTTTTTTACAGTGGTCCTACGGGAATGACATTTTTAATGCTAATCGTGTATTGCTTGGTGGCAATGCACTGAACAGAGTTAATACAAATCAGTTTGTAGAAACCAATAACAGATGGACGCCTGAAAATCAGAATAATGAAGTTTTTAGAGCTGGGGGGCAGGGTCCAATTGGAAACTATGACTCAAGAACTATCGAGGACGGTTCTTATTTAAGAATAAAAACCGTTAATTTTGAATATAGATTTCCTTCAAAGTTAATCTCAAAATTCAAATTAACAAATTTAGCATTCAATATTTCAGCTGAAAATTTATTCACATTTACAAAATACACAGGGATGGACCCTGAAGTTTCAACAAGAAATTCAGTTTTGACACCGGGATTCGATTTTTCTGCATATCCAAGAGCTAAAACAATTTTATTTGGTGTAACAGTAAGTTTTTAATTTATAAATATTTTAAATCATGAAAACAAAAAATATATTTTTCTGCTTCCTGTTTTTAATAAGTTTTACTTCATGTAACGATTTTTTGGATACAAAACCAACAAATATTTTAGCGCCCACTAATTATTATAACACTGAAAATCAAATGAATTCAGCAATTGCTGGGGTTTATGATGTTCTTGGGAATTCAGAACTTTATGCCTATGGTTTGATGGTAAGATTTGCTTCAGTAGGTGACGAAGGTTTTTACAGAAGTTCGACAGTTACTCAGGGAGCCCAATTTTATAATGAAACAGCGAGTGATGGAGATGTGCTTATTCTATGGACACAGTTATATACCGGGATAAGTAGAGCAAATGTTGTACTTGCAAATATAAATAAAGCTAATATGGATTCAACCAAAAGAAATGTAATGAAGGGTGAAGCTCTATTCCTAAGAGCATTTTATTACTACTGGCTTGTAAATAATTGGGGGGATGTACCACTTATTACGGAACTTCCGAAAAATGTTGTAGATAACGATATAGCTCGCACACCGGCAAATGAAGTTTTTGAAAAGATAACACAAGATATGATAACAGCAGAGTCTCTTGTTCCTCCTATAACTCAAATAGGCTATGGAGGTAGAATAAGTAAATCTGCGGTGAGAGGCATACTCGCCAGAGTTTACTTACGTTGGGCTGGCTATCCCTGGAATAATGTGGCGAAATATCAAGATGCAAGTGATTGGGCAAAGAAAGTTATTGATGATACGCAAGCAAATCATGCTTTAAATCCATCCTATAGTCAGGTGTTTGTAAACTTAGCCCAAGATAAATATGACATAAAGGAAAGTATTTGGGAATGCGAATTTTCACATACAGGAATTAGTGCTGATGAAATGGGACAAATAGGATCATGGATTGGAATTACAACTAATGACCCGGGAATTGGAACGGCTTATGGATTTATCAATGCTCTTCCTTCATTATACAATTCGTATGCATCAGGTGATTTAAGACGAGACAGAGCAATTGCAGATTTTCACTATTTAAGTAATCTCACAGTAGTGACTTATTGGAATAGGTACGATTATGACAAATACAGTCAAAGTGTTGGTAAATGGAGGAGATCAGAGGAAACCGCACTCCCCAAAATAAACCAATCTACGCCTATAAATTTTCCTATATTACGTTATTCAGATGTACTTCTTATGTATGCTGAGGCTCAAAATGAGTTGAATTCTTCCCCTCCACAATCGGCTATTGATGCTGTAAACTTAGTAAGGGAGAGAGCATGGTCTACAGGTATTAATACTATAACATTGACTACTGGAGGATCCGGATATACCTCTGCACCAGTGGTTGTTTTTTCCGGAGGAGGAGGTTCAGGAGCTGTCGCTACAGCTACTATTAACAATGGGCAAGTCATAACAGTGACTTTGACGCCAGATCAAATCACCGGACTCACAATGGGAAGCGGCTATTCGACAGACCCAACAATTACTTTTACAGGAGGTGGCGGATCCGGAGCTGAAGCTGTCTGCACTATACATAGCAAGCAAGAAGCGGACATTCTTATGATGAGCAAAGAAGAATTTCGATTGTTTCTTCAGAGTGAACGCTCAAGAGAACTCTGTTTTGAGGGATTAAGGAAATATGATCTAATGCGCTGGCAAATATTAGTACCGACGTTAAAACAAATGGCCAATGATATAATTACTACGGGTCCATCAATGTATCAGTACGCAGCCTTAAGCTTTAGTAATGTTCAAGAAAAGCATTATTTGCTACCCATACCAAGTAGTGAACTCGCCTTGAATAAGAAATTAGTACAAAACCCGGGTTATTAACAAGTTTAAAATAAAATTTTATGAAACCATATTTCAATTTAATGATTTTATTGTCTGTTTTTTCTTTGATTTCATGCAATCATGATTTGGATGTGTCAACACCAAATTTTGAAATTTCTGTTCAGGATAAAAATTTTATAGTTGGAGATACTGTTGTGTTTAATTTTACAGGAGAAGCTGATTATGTTACATTCTATTCAGGAGAAACTGGACATCAAAATGAATTTCGTGACAGAATATCTCTTACAGGAGGAGCTTCAATACTGCAATTTACGTCTTATTTACAAAACGGAAATCAAAGAGATTCACTAAGATTATTAGTATCTACTGATTTTAAGGGGACTATTGATAGTACTCTCGTAAATTATCATTGGGTAGATATAACAGATAGAGCAATTTTATCTACCGGTATAGACAACACTCCTTCAGGGCAAATTGATCTTTCTGCTTTTATTTCTGAAAAGCCTGCATATATTGCGTTTAAATATGTGGGAAAGTCTAATGATTTGCAACCGCAGGAAACCTGGACAATAAAAAACCTAAGTATTAACTATAAAATAGATAGTTTAAATGTTTTCCCTATTGTAAGTTCAATAGGAGACGCTGGTTTTATTAGTTGTGATTTAAAAAACCCTCTGAAAAAATGGACTCAAACTGCCACACAAATTCAAATGGCTGGAGGAGCAGCAAAAACTGCTGATAATATTGATTGGATTATAATAAAACCATTAATTTTAAATCAGGTAACCCCAGATATAGGCGTTGCAATTATGGGTATTTCTTCAAAGATTGACCATTTTAATTATGTGTTTTTAAAATCAGGGACTTATGATGTTGCTTTTGTCTGTACAAACGCAACAGTTAAAGAAAATAAATCGATAGTAAAACATTTTCAAATTACTGTTAATGCTAAATAAAATTAAAATAATTATTATTTACCAATGTTTTGTACTAAATAGATTTGCTTGATTAGTAAGAAAAACAATTAAAAATAAGTAACATGTTTTCTGTTTCTATCAGGAAATGAGAACTAAAAGGTTGGGTCAATGATCCGGGTTGTTAACTACATACCAATAAATTACATCCCAATGAAGTATAAAATAAGTATATTATTTCTTTGTTTTTTTTATAGTTTTGTTTACTCAACCGTTGTAGGGACGGATTTGTGTCCAATTATACCGCTTCCTGATTATTGTCAAAAACAAGATGTGACATTTGGACTTAACAGTAACACGATAATTATTTGTGATAGTTTATTTCAATCACAAGCATATTTTTTTCAGAAAGAATTATTGCTTCATAAGAAAATCGCAATTTCACTAAAAAATAGTGCTTCGAGTTCTACTGCAATATTGTTGAAGTATTATAAGATATATAATATTAGCCCTGAGTCTTATTCAATAAAAATGAGTCGAAATGTAGTAGAAATTAGAGCCGGAAGTAATGTTGGAATGTTTAATGGAATTACTTCCTTTTTACAACTTGTAAGGCAGACAGAGGTTAAAGATTTCGTTGTTAAAGTACATTGTTGGAATATTGAGGATGCTCCAAGATATTCTTGGAGAGGTTTGATGTTGGACGAATCGAGGCATTTTTTCGGCAAGAAAAAGGTTAAACAGATACTCGATTGGATGGCCAGTTATAAACTTAATCGTTTCCATTGGCACCTTACCGATGCTTCGGCGTGGCGTTTGGAGATAAAACAATATCCAAAACTTGCATTGATTGGAGGCATAGGGGATTATACTGATTCCTATTCCCCTGCTCTATACTATACACAGGATGATATTAAAGAAATTGTTCAATATGCCTCTGAACGGTTTATTGTTGTTGTTCCGGAAATTGATATGCCCGGTCATGCCGCAGCTGCAAACAGAGCTTATCCGGAATATAGCGGAGGGGGTTCTAAACAATACCCTGATTTTACATTCAACCCAGGTAAAGACAGTGTTTATCAGTTTTTAACGAATATATTGAAAGAAACAGATGTCCTTTTTCCATCGCAAATGATTCATATTGGAGGAGATGAAGTTCATTATGGTAATGAAAAATGGGCTACAGATAAATATGTGAAAAATTTAATGAAAAAAGAAAAAATACCAGATCTGAAATCCGTAGAGAATTATTTTTTTCGCAGAATGGCAGATTCTGTAGTGAATATGGGTAATAAAGTGTTGGCTTGGGATGAAGTAGCCGATTCGGATCTTTCACCATCCAATACCATTGTTTTCTATTGGCGGGATGATAAACCAGAACAATTACAGAAGGCATTGGATAAAGGATTTTCGATTGTTCTTTCGCCCCGACATCCCATGTATTTTGATTATATGCAGGATACCTTACAGACTTATGGACCTGATTATAAAAAATTCTCGTACAATTCCATCGAACATATATATAACTTCACGAAGGAAACCATTCCGGTTATTTATCCTGACTCGTGTAATATCCTCGGTGTTCAAGCCAATTTATGGACGGAGCGGATTATTACCGAACAACGTTTAGATTATATGCTTTTCCCCCGAATTGCAGCATTGGCCGAAACAGCTTGGTCTAATACACCAAAAGATTTTGAAAAATTTAAAGAAAGGTTAAAAGGTCATTTAAATCTGTATAAAGAAGACGAAATCTATTATTCTGACCCTTTTAATCGAGAATTAACAGGTGAACCAATCCACTAATTATTTATTTTTTCTGCTAATATAAAATGGATTATTGTGTTGATTAAAAGTATACTATAATGGACAGACGAAAATTTATACAGACATGCGGTTTGACTATAGCATCTATGTATCTTTTTAATCAGACAACTTTTGCATCGGAGTTCAAGAGAAATCCAGCGATTAAACCGATTGTAGGTTCCTGGTTCGAATTCATGCACCACAATGCTGTTGAAGGAACCTATTGGAATCCGGCATTGAAGGAGTTTACAACTGAGCAATGGCGATTAAAGGTAAAAGAAATCAGCGAGGCAGGCATGGAGTATCTTGTATTACTATCCGTCGCAGATGCCGGCAAAACCTTTTATCCTTCCAAATTGCAACCCCGTTATGACTTTGTTTGTGACGATCCTTTGGAAGCGGTACTATCTGCAGCGGATGAATACGGAATCAAGTTCTTTGTCAGCAATGACTTTTGGGGAGACTTTCGAAATGTGGAGAAAATGATGATTGATACTGAGATTGCCAAACTAAGGGAAAAAGGGATGGAAGAAGTTGCCGGAAAATATGGACATCACAAAAGTTTCTATGGTTGGTATTTCCCAAACGAAACAGGTATCCATAATACCATCGACGAAATGACCATCAATTACGTAAATGCATGTTCTCGCAAAGCAAGGGAATTGATTCCCGGTTGTACTAATCTGATTGCACCCTACGGTACCAAGACCATTCGTGTGAATGACCAGTATATAAGACAACTTGAACGATTGGATATTGACATCATGGCCTATCAGGATGAAGTAGGCGTCAATAAGACAAAAGCCGGAACAGCCGCCAGGTATTACGAAGCCTTATACAAAGCACATGAAAAAGCCGGGAGAGCAAGACTGTGGGCAGATATAGAAGTCTTTCGGTTTGAAGAAGAGGTATATAAAAGCGCCTTACTTCCCGCCCACTTCGAGAGGGTACTGAAACAAATGGAAGATATCTCGCCGTATGTGGAAAATATATTGATATATCAGTACATCGGGATGATGAATAAACCTGGCTCAGAAGCCTTTGCCGGGCACGAGAGTTCTACAACACTTTACATGGACTATATGAATTGGTTGGATGTACAAAATGAAATAATCAAATGAAAAAGAATATATGGATATTTTTCCTCGTGATGTTTACCTGTACTTCGGTCTTTGCACAATGGAAAAACTATAAAATAGAAAACGGGCAATCACCCAAAAACGATGTCAGGTCCATTTGTTTCGACAGAGAGGGGAAAATGTGGATTGGCACTTGGTATGGAGTTTACAAACAGGAATCGGATCAATGGCTCATTCAGGGAGTGGAAAATATTTATGTAAATACGGTTTTTATAGATTATACGAGTACTCTATGGGTTGGAATCTGGGGTGGAGGCGTCTATAAAGGAAAAGAAGGTGAAGAATGGAAACAGGCGAAGGAAGCATGTCAATCCGTTTCAGCCAACATCATTACGGCTGACAGAAAAGGAAACCTCTGGATAGGCACTTTCGACGGAGGTGTTACTCATTTTAACGGCAAAAAATGGATATCTTACAAAACTGGGGATGGTGCTCTTGGTGATAATTCCGTGCAAACTATTTTTTCCGATTCAAAAAACAGGATATGGATCGGCACCAATCATGGATTATCTATGTTTGATGGTAAAACGTGGACGCTCTTTAATGAAACAAACAGCCCCTTGCCCGATAATGATGTCTATTCTCTCTGTGTAGATAATAAAGACAATCTTTGGATAGGGACATGCAATGGCTTGGCTATATACAACGGTAAAAAATGGAAGACATATAAAAAAGAAGCCGGAGGATTACCCACCGATCTGATTCTTTCCATAGTAGAAGATGCCAAAGGCAATATTTGGTTTGGTACCAATAAAGGCGTTACAGTTTATAATGGTAAAGAATGGACTACCTATACAGTCGAAAACAGCAACCTACCCGACAACTGCGTCCAGACAATTACCATTCACAATGGAAAAGTCTATTGCGGCACGGGAAGTGGAGTATCGGTTTTTCTTCGATAATAATGAATTATTTTAATTTAACAAAGCATAAAGAGTTAATAACTTGAATTATACAATATAAAATTAAATTGTTATGAACCACTTATTATTTTTAGATGCTCCTGAGCTAATAGTCATAGCTCTGGTCTTTTTGTTATTATTCGGCGGAAAAAAAATTCCTGAATTGATGAAAGGAATTGGAAAAGGGATTAAAAGCTTTAAAGAAGGTCTCACTGACATAGAAAAAGAGATAAAAAAGGATGTGAATACAAACGAAAAACAAGATACAGAAAAGTAAGAATGAGCTTGTCAGATGATAGTGAAAAAAGAACTAAACCAGCCGTTAAGTTAGTAGGTTGTTTTGGATAAACAGATAGGAAAGATATAAACCGTTTCATTAAACTGGAACGGTTTTTTTATTTGATAATTCAATTTGTGACAGCACTTCTACCAGTACTTCAAAATTAAAATCAACCATAAAGTTTATTTACAGCTGATTAATTATTTTAAACGTGATCCGGATGGGATTCGAACCCATGACCCACAGCTTAGAAGGCTGTTGCTCTATCCAACTGAGCTACCAGACCGAAATAGATTTCATAATTAATAATTCACAATTAATAAATGTTCTTGTGTCAATTGTGATTTTTTGAAATTGAGTTGCAAAAGTAGTTCATTTTCCGCTAAGATGCAACAGTTTTTCCTGAAATTGCTGTAAAAGTGCCGTTTATTTGGGGAAAAATCGCTAATTTTGTCAGCTGTAAAAGATTCAGATAAATTTAATAAAAGTCCTAACGATGAAGGTATTAAAATTCGGCGGAACATCCGTAGGTTCAGTCAATGGTATTTTAAGTGTGAAAAAAATTGTAGAGGCACAAAGTGTGCCTGTAATTATTGTAGTATCAGCACTTTCCGGTATAACAGATCAACTTTACAACATTGCTAAACTTGCTTGTGATGCCGATAAAACGTATCTTACTGAATACGAACTAATGTTTTCGCGCCATGTGGAAGTTATTGACGGCGTGATTTCTTCCGATAAAAAAGAAGAAGTTCTGAATCAGATACAATTACAATTCAATGACTTATCCAATATCTTCCGTGGCGTATACTTAATCAAAGATATTTCTACAAAAATCATCGATACTATAGCAAGTTATGGAGAATCAATTTCTTCTATAATTGTTTCTGCTGCTATAAAAGACGCCGTTCATTTCGATTCCAAAACCTTTATTAAAACTGAAAATCAGTTCGATAAACACATCGTTGATTTTGAAAAAACTAATGCGTTAATTCGTGAAAATTTTGCAAATGCCCCACGCATTTGTGTTTGCGGTGGTTTTATTTCAACTGATTCAACTACCAATTTCATTACCAATTTAGGTCGTGGTGGTTCCGATTATACAGCTGCCATACTTGCCGCAGCACTTCATGCTTCCATTCTGGAAATCTGGAGCGATGTGGATGGTTTTATGACTGCCGATCCACGCATTATCAATAATGCTTATGTAATTGAAAAACTGAGCTTTATTGAAGCTATGGAGCTTTGCAATTTTGGTGCAAAAGTCATTTATCCGCCTACCATTTTCCCTATCTTTCATCAAAATATACCGTTAAAACTAAAAAATACTTTTAATCCTGAAGCCGAAGGAACGTATATTTCACGCGAAAAAACCGGAGAAGCAGGCAAAGCGATTAAAGGAATTTCGTCCATAAACGATACTTCGCTGATTACCGTTCAAGGACTTGGTATGGTGGGCGTTATTGGTGTAAATTATCGCATTTTCCGCGTTTTAGCCAAAAACGGTATAAGCGTTTTCATGGTTTCTCAAGCTTCGTCCGAAAGTACGACTTCAATTGGTGTTCGGAATGCAGATAGTGTTTTGGCAGTTTCCGTTTTACGGAAAGAATTTACCAACGAAATTGCCCAGGGTGAAATTAATGATATTTTCTCGGAAGATGATTTGGCAACGGTCGCTATCGTCGGTGATAACATGAAACGTACTCCCGGTATCGCCGGAAAATTATTCGGAACGCTGGGACGGAATGGTATTAACGTGGTAGCCTGTGCACAGGGCGCATCCGAAACAAACATTTCTTTTGTAACTGATCGGAAATCGCTACGTAAGGCGTTGAACGTGATTCATGATTCTTTCTTCTTGTCAGAATATCAGTTACTTAATATTTTTGTGGCGGGGATTGGAACAGTTGGAGGCAGTTTATTGAATCAAATCAAGAAACAACAGCAAAAGTTAATGTCGCAAAACGGACTTAAACTGAATGTGGTAGGAATTGCTTCCAGTAAAAAAATGTTGTTTTCGCGTGAGGGAATTGATCTTGAAAATTATGCTGATAATTTGAAGAAGAATGGTTTAGATGCTTCACCTGAACTGATTTGCAATGAAATTCTGAAAATGAATATATTCAATTCGGTTTTTGTTGATTGTACTGCAAATTCTCAAATTTCCGATTTATACTTACGTTTGCTCGAAAATAATACGTCAGTGGTGGCTGCAAATAAAATTGCGGCTTCATCGTCATACGATAAATATTTAAATCTGAAAGAAACAGCTCGTCGTCGCGGAGTAAAATTCTTATTCGAAACGAATGTTGGAGCAGGTTTGCCTATTATCAATACAATGAATAACCTGATAAACAGCGGTGACCATATTCAGAAAATGGAAGCTGTACTTTCAGGAACGCTTAATTTTATCTTCAACACAATCAGTGCTGAAATTCCGTTGAGTAAAGCTATTTTATTAGCCAAAGAAGCCGGTTTCTCTGAACCTGATCCACGCATTGACCTGAGTGGTAAAGATGTTATTCGTAAATTGGTGATTTTAGCCCGCGAAGCCGGATATAAAGTAGAACAATCAGATGTGGTGAAAAATCTGTTTATTCCTGATAAATATTTTGCCGGAAGTCTGGAAGATTTTTGGAAATCGGTTCCTGAGTTGGATGCTGAATTTGAATCCAAACGTCAGAAACTGGCTGCAGAAGGAAAGCGATGGCGTTTTGTTGCAACTATGGAAAATGGAAACTGTAAGGTTGGTTTACAAGAAGTTGATAGTTTGCACCCATTTTATGATTTGCAGGGAAGTAACAATATAATTCTCATAACTACAGAACGTTACAATGAATTCCCGATGATGATTAAAGGATATGGAGCAGGTGCAGGAGTTACTGCTGCGGGAGTTTTTTCAGACATAATGAGTATTGCAAATATAAGATAGTTATGAGTAGGGAGTAAGTAGTTGGTAGAAATGAAAATACAGAAGTTTTCTAAGTTATTAGTTTTGGTAATTTGTTTGGGATTAATTTCCTGCATCAAACAAGCTCCTCAATTGCCTTCAAATAAAGGTATTGAAAAAGATAAAAATGTAACTTCTTTATTAGCAATCAATCGCAATTTAACAATAAAAGAAGACACTAAACTTAAAATATTTGCCGAAAGTAAAGGATTTTATACGAAAAATGAATTAGGATTCTGGTATAAAATTTATAAAACAGGTAAAGGTCCGGTCATAACAGATTCAGTGATCTGTAATTTTGATTTCAAATTAAAGAAACTTGACGGCAAAGTATTGCAAACCGGTAATAAACAGATTGTTATTGGAAAAAAACAACTTGTTGTTGGTTTGGAAGAAGGGTTGAAACTAATGCATAAAGGGGATAGTGCAATCTTTGTTATTCCCTGGTATTTAGGGTATGGAATGACCGGCAATCAACAGGTAATTGCACCTTATACTTCACTGATTTATGAAATAAAGCTTTTGAATTAATTTTTTGAAATTTAGGTAATTAATTCATTTTTCATTCAAGTTTTAAGCACAATTCTTATAACTTTATTCATTTTTTTAACTTTTAATTATCGTAATTTAATCGGATATTTGTACAAAAATAATCTACTGAAATGAAACGGATTTCTTATCTTCTTTTACTGGTTTTTCTGACTTCAATAATTGCTTCTTCTTGCACTAGTGGAAAGACTTTTGCACAGCAATTGGACGATGAAAAGGCTTTAATCACTGCTTATATTAAACGAAACAATATCAATGTATTATCAAGTTTTCCGGCCGATAAAAAATGGGGACCAAATGATTATGTACTCACTCCAACAGGCTTGTATTTTCATTTAGTTGATTCGGGAAATACTTCGATACCTGATACACTTCAACTGAAAAATACGGTTGTCGATCGATATAAAAAATATACTTTAAATATAGCTTCTGATACAATAAGCAATTGGAATACAATAGATTTTCCATATCCCGATGAATTTGTTTACGGTGATTTGACCCAATCATTTAAGGGATTTCAAGAAGCAGTTACGTATATGAAACGAAATGATTCTGAAGCGAAGATTATTGTTCCATCAATAATTGGTATTCAGGCAGATATGATGAGTGTTACCCCTTATGGTTACTACCTTAAAATAAAAATTTTAAAATAGTTACACAAAAGTTACGGGTTAACTTTGAACTTTCAAACTTATTAGCATGACATTAATCAAATCAATTTCAGGAATTCGTGGAACAATTGGCGGATCGGTTGGTGATGGTTTAAATCCGTTGGATATTGTTCGTTTTACAGCTGCTTATGCCACTCAAATTAAGGCAAATAAAAAGACCGAATCCAATAAAATAGTTGTCGGTCGTGATGCTCGCATATCCGGCGAAATGGTGAACCAACTGGTTATCGGCACCTTGCTGGGAATGGGTTTTGATGTAGTCAATATCGGACTTGCCTCCACTCCTACCACCGAATTAGCTGTTACTATGGAAAAAGCTGCCGGTGGAATAATTCTTACTGCAAGTCATAATCCGAAACAATGGAATGCGCTGAAACTTTTAAACGAAAAAGGTGAATTTCTAAATGCTGCTGAAGGTGAAAATGTTTTGAAAATAGCTGCTGAAGAATCATTTGAATTTTCACAGGTTGATGATTTAGGCAAGCTTTCAGAAAATTTCTCCTATACCGAAAAACATATTGAAAGTGTTTTAGCTCTTGATTTAGTGGATATCGATGCGATTAAAGCAGCTGATTTTAAGGTGGCTATCGATTGTGTAAATTCTGTTGGAGGTATTGCTATTCCGGCTTTGCTCAACGCGTTAGGCGTAACCAAAATTGAAAAATTATTTTGTGAACCTACCGGGCAATTTCCACATAATCCGGAACCACTTCCCGAACATTTGACAGAAATATCGACATTGATGAAAAGTGGAAAAGCCGATGTGGGATTTGTGGTTGATCCTGACGTGGACCGATTGGCGATTATTTGTGAGGATGGGAGTATGTTTGGCGAAGAATATACCTTAGTTTCCATCTCCGATTACGTACTTCAACATACACCGGGCAATACGGTTTCAAACTTGAGTTCAACCCGTGCACTACGCGATGTGACTAACAAATACGGCTGTAAATACACTGCGGCAGCTGTGGGCGAGGTAAATGTTGTGACTACAATGAAAGCAACAAATGCAGTAATTGGTGGTGAAGGAAACGGAGGAATAATTTATCCTGCAAGTCATTATGGTCGAGACGCTTTAGTTGGTATTGCCTTGTTTCTAACTCATTTGGCAAAATCAAAACTTAAAGTTTCGGAGCTCAAAAAAACATATCCCGAATATTATATCTCAAAAAACAAAATTCAATTAACACCTTCTATTGATGTCGATGCAATTTTGAAAGCCATCAAAAGCTCTTACAAACAATACGAAATCAATGATATTGACGGAGTTAAAATAGATTTCCCAACCGGTTGGGTTCATTTGCGTAAATCAAATACCGAACCGATTATTCGAATTTATTCTGAATCAGGAACAATGGAACAAGCTGATGGATTTGCAAAAGCAATAATCGAAGAAATTAAACGAATAGCTAATATTTAATTCCTTAAATCTTAGTAAAATAGGCTGACTAAAATTATTTTAGTCAGCCTGTTTTGTTATAGAAACTTCAAATTTTAAATCCAACGTACAAAACAGAAATCCTGACGATGTGGTAAATCTTCATTTTTCGGGAACATACGGAAGCCATATTTGAACGAACCGGCTCTATTCAATTGATATTCAATGTTAAAAAACATCTTTGAACCTTCGGTTTTTACAAGTTTAAGCTCATCAACATCATACAATGTATCCACATTGTTTTTACCAAGTTTGGTAGCAACCAGCTCAATGCCAATTCCTTTATCGTTAATTCCATTTATATCGATAATAATATTGACACTATAAACTTCACCTACCTGTGGATTATGCATTAGTTTATCAGGAACATCCAGCGATAAAACCTCAATCTTATCCCAATCGGCAGCTATTTTCTCTTTCCATGCTGCAATTTCTTTGGCTTTAGCATATCCATTTGCTTTCAGTAGCGCCGAACGTGTTGCCAATTTAGTATAGAACTTTGATATATAATCATCTATCATTCGTTTTGTTGTGAAACGAGGTGTAATCTGTGCAATGGAATTTTTAATATATTGAATCCATTCTGGTGAATAGTCTTTGGTATTTTTGGCATAATAAAGCGGGATGATTTCATTTTCGAGCATGCTGTAAATGGTGGCAGCATCCAATTGATCCTGAAAATCGTCATTTTCATAGGTTCGTTTTTCGGTCAAAGCCCATCCGGCACCTTTTACATACCCTTCGAGCCACCAACCATCAAGAACCGAGAAGTTTAGAACTCCATTCATTTGTGCTTTTTCGCCTGAAGTTCCAGAAGCTTCCAAGGGACGAGTTGGTGTATTTAACCAAATATCGACACCGGAAACTAAACGTTTTGCCAAACGCATATCATAATTTTCGAGGAAAATAACTTTTCCAAGGAACTGTGGCATGCGTGAAATCTCAACGATACGTTTAATCAAACCTTGTCCGCCACCATCGGCAGGGTGGGCTTTTCCTGTAAAAAGGAATTGTACGGGACGAAGTGGATCATTTACAATACGTTCCAAACGTTCCAAATCTGTAAAAAGCAAATGAGCGCGTTTATACGTTGCAAATCGACGTCCAAAACCTATTATCAAAGCATTTGGATTAATTGCCTCCAGAACGGAAACAATACGTGAGGGATCACCCTGATTTTTCAACCAGCTTTCGCGGAACTGATCTTTTATATATTCAACCAGTTTATTTTTCAGGATCATGCGTGTTTGCCAGATTTCATGATCAGGAATTTTATACACACCTTCCCATATTTTCATATTCGATTGATCGGCATAAAATGCTTTTGTAAAATACTTTTCATATACTGCTTTCCAATCGGAAGAAGTCCAGGTTGGTAAATGTACGCCGTTGGTAACGTAGCTGACATGCAATTCTTCAGGGAAATAACCTTTCCAGATCGGATTAAACATTTCCTGCGACACTTTTCCGTGTAACCAACTTACCCCATTCACTTCCTGACAAGTATTGCAAGCAAAAGTACTCATACTGAATTTCTCATCGTGATCGCCCGGACGTTCACGTCCCATATCAATAAAATCATCCCAACTCAGTTTTAATTTTACAGGAAAATCGCTCATATATTTTTTAAACAACAACTCTTCAAAGCTATCATGTCCGGCTGGGACCGGTGTGTGAACTGTGTATAATGAACCTGCGCGTACAATTTCCAATGCTTCGTTGAAAGATAGGTTTTTATCGGCAATCAAGTCAACCAAACGTTGTACATTTATTAAAGCAGCATGTCCTTCGTTACAGTGATAAACTTGTTTTTCGATTCCAAGTTTTTTAAGAGCTAAAATTCCACCAATACCAAGCATGATTTCTTGTTTCATACGGTTTTCCCAATCTCCGCCATAAAGTTGATGTGTGATAGAACGATCGTATTCACTATTCATATCATTATCTGTATCAAGCAAATAAAGTGGAATACGACCAACAGAAACTTTCCAAATGTATGCATAAACGCTTCGTCCGGGATAGGGAACTTCTATCACAACAGGCTCATCATTTTCATCTCTCACTTGCTTTAATGGAAGATTATTAAAATTCTGAGCTTCATAGACTGCTATTTGCTGACCGTCAACCGAAAGTGATTGAGTGAAATAACCATACCGATATAAAAAACCAATAGCAGCCATATCAATATTACAATCACTGGCTTCTTTCAAATAGTCACCGGCAAGAACCCCTAAGCCTCCCGAATAAATTTTCAACACTTCGGTCAAACCATATTCCATACTGAAATAGGCAATTGATGGCTTTTGAGTGTTTTTTTCTACATTTAGATAGGCTTTAAAATCATCATATACAGCATCAACCTTCTTGATAAATTCTGTATCTTCACCCATTGCGACTAATTTCTCGTAATTTAGAATATTTAAAAGCAAAACCGGATTTGAACAAGCTTCAATCCATGCTTCATGGTCAATCTGGCGGAAAAGATTCTTGGCATTACTATCCCATGTCCACCAAATGTTTTGTGCTATTTCCTCTAATTTATTCAAACTTACAGGCAAATATGATTTCACACTAATTTCCTTTAAGTTGCTATCATTTACGTCGTTAACTTTAATTTTCATAAGCTTAATTGTATCTCTTTTTTATATAACTAATACCAAAAAACAGTTGTAAAAAATAATTGTATTCGTTTTAATAATTCGAGCGCAAAAATACGCAAAAACAAGTAATTATCGTTGGATAAAATATTAAATGAAGTTTTACCAATTTCAAACGTTTGCGGAAATCAACTTTTCCAACGTTCTAATTTTTTGAAAAGCAGGTTGGTAACGTCAAGTTCTTTTATATTTATTCTTCAGGGCAATGTGATATGCTTTATCGTAGAAATGGATAAAGTGCTTCCAAAGCGCTTTTTCGGCAATAATGGAAGCTTTTTCCCGAACGGCTTTAATTTCCTCCACATTAAATGAAGCAAATTTATGAATCATTTCGGCAATATGCTCAGCCACAATATATCCATTGTAATCGGAACGATGAATGACTCCTACCCCTTGTTCTATTTCATGCAGATTGTGAGAAACCCATTGACCAAAACCTGACAAATTGGTTGTAATAGTTGGAACGGAAAAAGCAACACTTTCGAGTGGTGTATAACCCCATGGTTCATAATACGATGGAAAAACAGTCAAGTCCATTCCAATCAACAAATCGTAATAGGTTTTATTGAAAATTCCATCTGATCCATTGAGATAGGAAGGAACAAAAATAATCTTAACAGCTTGTGTTTGTTGATTTGTAAAGTGAAACCAATGAATGGCAGACATAATATTATCGGAATAATAATCAACTAATTCATGTGTAGTAAATCGGTTCCACGAATTTAGTTCCGTTTCGGAATGATTCAAAACCGATGCTAAATCAGACCTGAAGCCCTTAATATTAGCCGGAACCATGATAAAAACAACCACTTCTTTCTTTAAACCGGTCTGAATGCTCAAAAGTTTTAATGATTCCAGAAAAGTGTCGATCCCTTTATTTTTATATTCGTAACGCCCTGCAGTACTAACAAACAAAACATTTTTGTTCAATTTATAACCAAGCAAGTTTTCAGCCACATGGCGTAAAGTAGCACGTGCTTCCTTCCGTTTCGAAGTAAACTTTCCACCATCGGGAACAAAATCATTTTCAAAACCATTTGGTGTAATTACATTCGGTTTCTTTTCAAGCAATTGTTCACATTCAATACCTGTGATCTCGCTAACCGTTGTAAAACAGTCGACTACGTGAGCCGCAATTTTTTCAGTAGAATGTTTGGAAACCATGTTCAACTCATGAGCCATTTGGTCTCCGTTATATTCATTCAAATAATCGTACAAAGGCTTGTGATTACCTGCAATTGAACGACCGATTGAAGTAGCATGCGTGGTAAAAACGGTGGCAATTTCGGGCAAATTATTTTTAATATAAAAAGCCCCAAAAGTTGTCATCCATTCATTAAAATGAGCAACGACCTGATTTTCTGAATTTAAATTAAAAAACCGGTAATAACTTTCGATAATTATCCCGGTTGAATATCCAAACATAGACGATTCATCATAATCGCCATAAGCCGCAATAGAATTTACTCCAACCTGCTCCCAAACACGCCCGTAAATTTCATCTTTCCGTAACATTAACGGCATAAAATCAACCAGCACAGCGATTGGTTCCCCCGGAACTTTCCATCGACCTACACGAATTTTCAAATCATATTCCGCTTCAGTAAAGGCTTTCCATTCAGGATACAATTCAGGGATTTCTTCGAAATAGGGATTTTCTTTACCAAACCAAACATCCGGTCCAATAAAAACTAATTTATCCAGAAGTTTTTTTTGTAAAGTGGCAGCACGGGTTGATAGAACGGTGTAAATACCACCCACCATATTGCACACTTCCCAACTTGTTTCAAAAATATATTCAGGGCTTACTAATTCTGCCATGTATTGTAAATTTAATAAATGATTGCAAAGGTACTATTTTTTCCGGGTAAAAATGAGGTTACCTTTTAGCCTGTTGATAACTTTAAGTCTAAACGCAGAAAACCGACTTATTAGAAAATTTTTCTTACATTTTATCAACAAATAATCAATGAAATATATATATTTTATCTGAATATCAAAGAGTTAGAAAATAATTATTTCTGCGAATACAAAAAAATTGTTCAAGTTCAAAAAAATGTATTGTTTTTGTAATAAATATCCATTATCTTTGACGGTATTAATTAAACTCATTATTCATTCTAAAAATTTATAAACATGAAAAAAATTACTCTATTATTAGCTTTTATTGCTTGTGTTGTTTTTGCTCAAGGACAACTTTTAGTGAACGAAAATTTTGAATATGCTGTTGGCTCAGCTTTAATTGGACAAGGTGGTTGGGCGATTGTTGGTACATCAACAACAAATCCTATAACTGTAAGTGCAAGTACAATTACTTACTCGGGATATCCTTCTTCTGGAATTGGTCAAGAGTTGTCAATCATGACTACAGGTCAAGACGTTACAAAAGCTTTTACTCCTCTGTTAACCGGAACAGTCTACTATTCATTCATTGTAAATGTTCAAACTGCAAAGTCTACTTATAGAGGTGATTATTTTATACATGTTGCTCAGACAAATTCAACTTCTGCTTTATTTGCACGAGTATTCGTTAAGCAAGTAGGTGCTAAATTATCTTTTGGTTTATTGACTGCAACAGGAGGTACATATTCTCCAACATACACAGATGCTGTATATGATTTAAATACCACGTATCTCATTGTAGTTAAGATGGATGTTGTTACAGCTGCATCATCTTTAATAATTAATCCTACAATTAATATTACGGAACCTACCACAAACTGGCTTGCGAATACAACGGGTGGAACATCTGTTCCGTCAGCTACAGCTGGTATTGGGGGCGTTAATGTTCGTCAAGGAACTGATTCAATTGCACCAACTTTAAAATTAGATGGAATACATGTTGCGACTTCTTATGCAGCTTTATTTGCAACAGCAGGTTTTAACACTCCTTCTGCAGATGTTTTGAATGTATCATTAGTTGGCAATAAATTATCAGTAAGCAATGCAACTTCCAATACCGTTGAAATTTTCAACGCAATTGGTGCAAAAGTTCAATTCGGACAACTTGAAAGTGGTTCAATTCAACTAAACGAATTATCAAAAGGGTTGTACATCGTTCGTGTTGGGGGAAAAAAGACTAAAATAATGTTATAAAACGCTAAATCCTACAGGGATGGCTAAAAGCGGTTAGTTCAAATCTATAAAATTGCCTCCGAAGACTTTGGTTTTCGGAGGTATTTTTTTCTAATCTATTAACTTTTCTAAAATTTAGAATTTTTGAGAAGTGAATGGTACTGTTTCAGCTTTTTACTTTCAACTAAAAGCTATCAACTATTTTTTTTATCTTTGCGTTCTGATAATACTTTCAATTCCAAATTTCTTTTATGACAAATCCCATAACTGTAACCCATAAACTGGCAACAGAAAAAATAGGAAAACTTATTTGGGAATACTCGCTGCCTGCAATTGTTGGTACGGTAGTCATGTCACTTTATAACATCGTCGATCGTATATTTATTGGACAAGGCGTTGGCCCATTGGCTATTTCAGGTCTGGCATTAACTTTTCCGTTTATGATATTGCTTATGGCATTCGGCATGTTGATTGGCGCCGGAGCCGCATCCCGTATTTCGATTACTCTTGGCGAAAATGATTTAGAAAAAGCGGAGAAAATTCTTGCCAATGCATTTACACTAACCTTTATTATATCGGGAACCGTCATCATTCTATCATATATTTTCATGCATGATTTGTTGCGGGTGTTTGGCGGGACTGAAAAAACCATACAATATGCCGAGGATTTTATGCGCATCATTATTCCCGGAGGAATACTTTCGGCTTTAAGTTTTGGATTTAACAATATTATGCGGGCATCAGGTTATCCTAAAAAAGCCATGTATACCATGATAATTTGTGCCGTGCTTAATGCAATATTAGATCCGATTTTTATTTTTGGATTTCATTTGGGGATTCAGGGAGCCGCAATTGCCACTAATATTTCGTATCTGGTAGGAACAGTTTGGGTATTGCATCATTTCACCCAAGCAAAATCAACTATACGCTTCCATCGAAAGAATTTTCGGTTGGAAAAAGAAATAGTAAAATCAATTATCAGCATTGGCATGTCACCATTCAGTATGCAATTGGCAACCTGTTTTGTGGTCATACTTGTAAATACCACACTAATACATTACGGTGGCGATTTAGCAATTGGTGCTTATGGCATAATCAATAGCGTTAATACACTTATTGTAATGATAATCATTGGATTGAATCAAGGCACTCAACCTATAATCGGGTTTAATTTTGGAGCTAAATTATACGACAGAATGTTCCGCACCCTTAAACAAGCCGTAATAATAGGTAGCAGTTTAACAACATTAGGGTTTATTATTGGTATGTTTTTGCCTTCAGTAATAACGTCATTTTTCACACGGGATATTGAACTTCAAGCAATTGCCACTAAGGGGTTACGTATTTCGGTAATTTTGTTTCCAATCATTGGTTCTCAAATTGTAATCACTAATTTTTTCCAATCAATCGGTCGTGCAAAAATATCCATCTTCCTAAGTCTAACGCGTCAGTTTTTGTTTTTAATTCCTTGTTTGCTTATTTTACCTCGCTTTTTGGGGCTAACCGGTGCCTGGACGGCAATGCCGGTTTCAGATGGTCTGTCAGCAATAGTTGCTTCGGTCACCCTTTATTATTTCATTCGGAAAGCAAAACATAAAAACTCAGATGTATTTTAAAAAAAGAAACGGGGAAATCAGTTGATTTCCCCGTTTCTTTTTTTAGGTCAGTAATTTTATTTTTGAACCAACACCCAGGCGTCAGCAAAACGATTGACAATTTCTTTAATTCGGGCATGAGCTTCATTATAATCATTAAATGAGGCAATTAATACACGATACATCCCTTTTTCATTTAAAACAATTAAAGCTCTATTTCCTTCGGCAATCAACGTTTTTTGTAAACCTTGTGCATTTGGTTGTTTGGTAAAGCTACCAACTACCACGTGATACTTGTTTTTCAAAGCATCTTTTTCGCCATCCACCAAGCTAAAATTTTCGTTCCGAACCACTTCCTTTTCGTTGCTAACAGCGGGTGTTGTAACAACTGGTGTAGTAACAACTGGTGTAGTAACGGCTTTTGGAGCGCTTACAGTAACTTTTGCTCCGGCAGGTATTTCAGCAACTTTTTGTTTTGTTTTGCAGGCCGATGTTGCTAACATTACTACGGCTAACGCAAGAATTAATCGAATTGTTTTGTTCATTTCTTTGGTTATTTGATGATTAGTTGATTATCCTCTTATCTTAACTCAATTGTAAATCGTATTGCTTAAATCTAAGTCGTAAAATCAAGTGCAAAGATGATAAGAAAAAAGCAGTTAAACAATAGTTTTGATATATTTCGTGAAAAAATCTCATTTGTTCAAACAAAATAGAGCTTTAAGACGTTTTAAAAAAAAGGAAAAGTAAAATTCAATTCAATTATTAATTTACAAAAAACTAAAGTCATGAAATTTTCATTGCCCGAATTACCTTATGCTCACAATGCATTAGAACCCGTTATCAGCGAAAAAACCATTAGTTTCCATTATGGGAAACACCATCAGACCTACGTAAACAACCTGAATGGAATGGTGGGAGGAACAGAATTTGAAAATGCAGATCTGGAAACAATTGTAAAGAAATCGGAAGGTCCGATGTTCAACAATGCGGCTCAAATTTGGAATCATACGTTTTATTTCTTAGCACTCACGCCTAATAAGGGAAGCGTTCCAAGCGATAAATTAGCGAAAGCAATTGACGTAGCCTTCGGGTCGTTGGATGACTTTAAAGCAGAATTCAATAAAGCTGCCGTATCCGTATTTGGTTCAGGTTGGGCCTGGCTGGTAAAAGATGCCGAAGGCAGATTATCGATTGTAAAAGAAAGCAATGCCGGTAATCCGATTACACGTGGTTTAACTCCAGTCCTCACCTTTGATGTGTGGGAACATGCTTATTACCTTGATTATCAAAACCGCCGTGCCGATTATGTTGCTGCACTCTGGGATTTGGTTGACTGGAAAGTAGTTTCTGCAAGATACTAACTTTCATTGACTGATAGTATTAAAATAACAAAGCCGAACTGAGAAATCAATTCGGCTTTGTTCATCAAAATTAAAAATGATTTTTCAAATAATACCAATTGTACGTATAAAACAGTCCAAACTGTTTTATACGTTTACTGTTGTTAATGCCGATGATTATGGTAGCGAAGTGGACATTCCGAGTATCGGAACAAATAAATAGTACAATAAGACGAACTTGTCCCGACTTGACGGGAGTCGAAATTGGACTATATTA
>JADGPS010000041.1 GCA_017882285.1 Paludibacter sp.
TGTCATACACCAACTAATTTACATGCTTGTTTCGGGATGCATAATCATTTTATGAAAACCGGCACTATGTTGGGAATAAATTGGGAAGATTATAAGTAATCAAAATCAAATCGTTAGAGCATATTTTAAGAAAATATTTCATCACTTCCGGCAGAAATTCTTTCAATTTTGTAATTCGATTGGCATCAGAAGGATGCGTGCTCATAAATTCCATCTGTTTATTGGAATAGTTCGCATATATTCGTTCCCAAAAAGATCATGTTCCAACACTGCTGACAATCCGACTTCGCTTTTGTAAAAGATTATTTTCTCCCTAAATTTATAATTTTGTGGATGAATTTCTGATTTCTAATCGTAAAAAAATTATCTTTGCAAAGATAATTTTTCACTTTAAAAAATAATCTATTATTGAAATTTTGGTTTGTCGGGATATTTTACTCGTCAATAAAATCTAATTTTAAAATTTGATTCATATGAAATTGTTAACCGACTTACGCTATTACTGGAAATCGATACTTGTTATCGCAGGAATACTTTATTTATCGTTTGCTCCTCCTTCAACTTTTACTGGAGTTCCCACTTTCCAAAATGAAGACAAACTCGTTCATGTTTTTTTATATGCTTGTTTGACTATAATATTGATTTTTGATTTTCATAACTATAAAAAATTAACTGCTAAAAAAATTGCTTTCTTACTCTATTGTTTGATTTTCCCAATCGTATTGGGAGGAATCGTCGAAATATTTCAAGAATATTTTTTCCCTCCCCGAACAGCTGAATGGACTGACTGGTTGAGTGATATTATAGGTGTACTGGCAGGGTGGTTCGCAATGTACTTGTTGAAATTAACGCCAAAATCCACTTCCGGTAAATCGGAATAATTTGAATGTTTAATTGTGCTTTATGAATTAACGTTCTATTATGTCCAACGAAACTCTGAAATATAAAATCGGCATTACGCTTATCAAAGGCATAGGTAACAATCTGGCTAAAAACCTGATTGCTTACATTGGCAGTGTGGAAGGTGTTTTCAGAGAAAAACAACAAAATCTGGCTAAAATTCCCGGAATAGGTGAAGTGCTTTCCGCTGAAATTGTTGCTCAAAATGTATTGGCGCGTGCCGAAGAAGAAATTGAATTTATCCTAAAAAACAAGATTCAAATGTCTTATTTTACGGATAGAGACTATCCTTTTCGACTGAAAGAATGCCCCGATTCGCCCATCATGATTTATACCAAAGGGAATTGCAACCTGAACGATGGAAAATTTGTGGGCATTGTGGGAACACGAAGTGCTACCGAAACAGGAAAAGATAATTGCAAAAAACTGATTGCCGATTTGTCAAACGTACAACCAAACTCGATTATTGTCAGCGGATTAGCATATGGAATTGATATTTGTGCTCACAAATCGGCACTTGAACACGGTTTACCGACGATTGGTGTGATTGGTCACGGGCTTGATCGCATTTATCCAGCCGCACACCGCACAACCGCTGTAAAATTACTGCAAAATGGGGCTTTACTGACCGAATTTTTAAGCAAAACCAATCCCGACAGACAAAATTTTGTACAACGAAACCGTATCATTGCCGGTCTGTGCGATGCACTGGTTGTAGTGGAATCCGCGACAAGAGGCGGAGCACTTATCACAGCCGAAATTGCCAATGATTATAACCGCGATGTATTTGCTTTTCCAGGTCGAGTTACCGACGAATGGTCGGCAGGATGCAATGCACTCATAAAAAATAATAAAGCTTCACTCATAGAATCTGCCGACGATATTTTGCGATTTATGAACTGGGAAAAACAAGATTCCACGTCGGCCCCCATCATTCAAACGGCTCTTTTTCTGGATCTTTCGGACGAAGAACAAGCCATTGTCGGCACTTTGCGACAAAACCCCGATGGCATTCAGCTAAACGAATTAGCCATTCAGCTGGAAAAACCCATTAGCAAAATTTCGTCCATGTTACTCGAAATGGAATTTAAAGGGATTGTAAAATGTTTACCGGGAAACTTGTATAAGATTATTAAATAGAACTACTTTTCCAAAGTTGGGAACTTTGGAAAAGTTTAATAAAAAGATGTATTCAAAAGAAGAATTAAAACAATTGAAGAAAGAATTTTGGGAAGGATTTGGAACGTATTGCAGCCAGATTCAGGCATTGAAGCACCGGAAAAGCAAGTTTATGTTATACAATACCAAGATGAAAGGTGTGGAAATGAAATTCGATGCTACACGCGAAGGAACTTTTGTGATTCTGGAAATAAACTTCCACGATGCAAAAGTGAGACTGGAAAAATATGAGCAATTTGAACAATATAAAATACTGATGGAAAAGGATTTTCCCAATGGTTTGATTTGGGATTTTGCCTACATTCGTGAAGCAGGAAACGAAGTTTGTCGCATTTACTCCCAGAAAACAGGCATCGACCTTCACCGCCGCATTCAGTGGATGGATTTCTACCAGTTTATGTCGAGCGAAATGCTGAAATTAGAAGAGGCATTTAAGGTAGTGAAAGAGGCAATCGAGTAAAATACATTTCACTCGATTGCCTCTTTTATGTGACATTTCTATATCTCCTCCTTTAAAATAAATATGCCACTTTAAAGTTACTTGTATAAGCCAGACCACTGTTAGGCTCTATGCTAAAACCGTACTGGTAAACACTCCCTAAAATATCATCTTTGGGGATGTTTGTAAGTCCATAACCGAGACCAATACTAAAATCAACTGCAAATCGATTGTCGAAAACCCATTGTTTACCAACGTTTAATAATAAAGCACCTGAAATTGTGCTTTGCCTTACAGTATATGAATTGTATGTATTAAAATCATACTTAATTTGGTTAACAGAATAAGTGGTTAATGCAATCTCCGGTTTAAAATATGTTCCCTTTAATAGATGTGCATACTTCATTCCCCTAAGATAGAAATCCGGATTTTTAATAAATTTATACCCAAATTTCGCATACACACCTTCCGGTTTGGCATTCAGTGGATCAAATCCTAAACCTATTATCCCAAGAGTTCCCTCATAGCTTCGGCCCGCCTTCAAACTTCGTTCATAACTAAATGCTAAAGTAGTAGATATTGGTGAAAAAACATGGAACTTAATGGCATTTAATTTATTATCTGCATAGGAGTTTTTATCGTACATTTCGTTAATAAATGCTTGTTCTTCACCATTCGCATATTTAATTTTTAAAATATCATCTTTTGCTATAACCATTACCACATCTTTATATTTCTCGGGTATAAGATACTTTACTTCAACAAGACCTATTTCAATTATTTTACAATTAATGGTTTGACTATTTTTTTTATAAATAATATCTTGTGCACAGATGGTTATTGCAGGCAAAAAAATTATGAGTACTAAAAATATTTTTTTCATGAACTTCAGATTAATTAGGTTTTTTATCATATTAATTGCAAAGTTATAAAAATAGTTATTACTAACAAGGCAAAATTAATTAAAATTATCGAATCACCAATAAAATTAACATTAGCTGTTGCCTTATATAAATTTTTTAGGTACTAACGTATGAAACTTACCATGTTTTCGTCTATTTCTGTATCAACATCTTAAAATTACTTTTGAGAATAAACTGATGAACAGTGATATTATTAACAGATATTGCAAAGGATAAATAAGGGCAAACCCGTTAATAGGATTTGCCCTGTTTTATTACAAAAAACTCGCATTTAAGTGAACAATTTGTTTGTAGCCTGATGTGTTCGTCAACTTATATTTTGATAAACTTATCCTTAATTGTTCCACAGAAATCACATTTTTCTTCGATAGTTGCTTTGTCATAGGTATTTCCACAAACAGGACAAACTGCATATTCGAATGGTAATGTGTTTTCAGCGTTAGTTTGTACTGCTGCCAATGCTTTTTGGTAGAATACTTGATGTTTCTTTTCAGTATCAAAAGCCCATGTAAATGATTTTATCGCCTTTTCAACTTTTTCAGCTTTAGCATCGGCTAAAAACTGAGGATACATGGTTGTCACTTCGTACGATTCTCCATCAATAGCTGCCTGAAGATTTTCAGCTGTTGTTTTTACTTCGAACTCAGGTTTAAATTCTTCCATTTTTTCACCCAAACCTTCTAATACTTTTAGGTGGTTGGCAGCATGAATACCTTCAGCTCTTGAAGCTGCATCAAATAGTTTTGCAACAGTATCAAGACCTTCAGCTCTGGCTTTTTCAGCAAAAGCTGCATACTTGGCGCTAGCAGTTGTTTCACCTTTGATTCCGGCTTTTAAATTTTCGATTGTTTTAACCGGTTTCGGTTGAGTACAGCCTGCCATAACGATCAGACTCACGAATGCAAATAAAAAAAACTTTTTCATTTTTCTAAATTTTTAAAGATGAATTTTTAAGAACTTGTAGTAATATTTATTTTAATTTGTACAGTTTAATTGAAAACTCTAAATATAAACAAAATTCTTTGCAAAATGTTCACTTAAAATTATTAAAGTGGCATCATATAATTATAAACAAGTGTTCCGCCGAAAAAACCGGTAGCAGTGACTGATAAAGCTGCTAATCCATACAAGGCAAATGCAAGTACTTTTAGTTTTGTTTTTTCAATTTTTTTGTACAAAAGGAAGGACCGTAACAATAAGGTAAGAATTAGAAAAACTACTGTAATAGTGGCTAACAGTTCGTGTGTGTCTCTAATTTCTCCTGCAGCGCCGGCCATGTCGGAAGTAAATAAATCACCAGATAACCAGGTTGCACAAGCAGCAATCGTACCAATAATCAAAAGGTAAAACCCCATTTTGGTCAAACAAACTTCTTTTTTAAACAATAGAAATGCAAATTCGGCAAGAAATCCAATAGCTACTAAAGCAATAGGAAAGTGCACCAACATGGGATGCAAATGACTTGTTGTAAACATAGTGTTGTGTTTTTAAGAGTTTGGTAAATGACTCGAATAACAGTCATTCATGTTTTATTTATGGCGACAAAGATAGCGTAAAAATATTTTATTTATACTAAGAAAACAAAAAATATTGATTGTCATATTTCAAAAAAAATCATTTTTGTTTTTATGCCACATCTTGCCAAATCAATTCTCCATTTCCAAAAGGAATAGCAAGAGAAATCAAAACCAAAAATTACTCGGTGGAAACCGGATTACCAGATATTTTTGTCGGGGAAAGAGGTTAATGGTTCTGCCGTTAAGAGATGACCCTACAACACTGAATGCTCCACTTTGCAAAATGGCATGTAGTTCGGTTGTAAAGAAAAACCGAATATTTTCGTCTATTTCTGTATCAAGTTATTAAATTTGAGAGAGTGTCAAAATCAATGAGTTTTTTGTGTTGATAAAACAAGGAATTTTTTGTATTTTTGCATCCCATAATAAAACGTAAAACGGAGTATGGAAAGAAAGCAAATTAAAAGAGCATTAATATCTGTTTATCATAAAGATAAGCTGGATGTCATCATACAAAAACTTCACTCCGAAGGCGTTGAATTTATCTCAACAGGCGGAACCCAGTCCTTTATTGAATCCCTTGATATTCCGTGCCTTGCTGTTGAAGATATTACCGGTTATCCTTCTATTTTGGGTGGTAGAGTAAAAACGTTGCATCCCAAAGTTTTTGGCGGAATCCTTAACCGTCGCGATATAGTACAAGATAAAATACAGATTGAAGAATACGAAATACCTGAAATAGATTTAGTTATTATAGATTTATATCCTTTCGAAGACACTGTAACTGCCGGAGCCGATGAACCAACCACCATTGAAAAAATTGATATCGGTGGCATTTCGCTCATTCGTGCTGCTGCAAAAAACTACAACGATGTGGTCATTATAGCTTCGCAAGATCAATATGAACAATTTTTCGAAATTTTATCGGCTAACGGTGCACAAACTACACTCGAAGATCGTCGCTGGTTTGCAAAAGAAGCTTTTGCAGTTTCATCGCAATACGATTCGTCTATTTTCAACTATTTCGATGGACAAGAAAAATCGGCTTTCCGTTACAGTGAAAACAACTCGAAAGTGCTTCGCTACGGCGAAAATCCGCATCAACTCGGTGTTTTCTTTGGCAAATTTGATGACTTGTTCGAACAATTACAAGGAAAAGAAATTTCATACAACAACCTACTCGACATTGATGCAGCGGTAAATTTGATCAACGACTTCGATGATATTACGTTTGCCATTCTGAAACACAACAATGCTTGCGGAATTGCCTCGCGTCCGGTGCTGGTAGATGCGTGGAATGCTGCTTTGGCAGGCGATCCGGTTTCGGCTTTTGGTGGTGTATTGATTACCAACGCCGTAATTGATAAAGAAACAGCTCAGGAAATAACCAAAATTTTCTTTGAAGTGGTTATTGCTCCGGATTATGACCTGGAAGCCATAGAAATTCTGAGTCAAAAGAAAAACAGAATTATATTGATTATCAAAGAAGCAAAAGTAAAAACTCGACAATTTCGTTCATTGTTAAACGGAGTGCTGATTCAAGACAAAGATACTCACACCGAAACAGTTGATGATTTGAAAGTAGTGACTGAAAAAGCACCAACCGATGAAGAAATTGAAGATTTGCTTTTTGCCAATAAAATAGTGAAACATTCAAAATCGAATGCCATTGTACTAGCTAAAAACAAACAAATGTGTGCCAGCGGGATTGGTCAGACTTCACGTGTTGATGCTTTGCGACAGGCCATTGACAAAGCCAATGCATTTGAATTTGATTTGAATGGAGTTGTTATGGCATCGGATGCATTTTTCCCTTTCCCCGATTGCGTGGAAATAGCAGCTGAAGCTGGAATTACAACTGTAATTCAACCCGGCGGTTCTATCAACGATAAACTTTCGATAGAAAAATGCAACGAAAACGGTTTATCGATGGTTACAACCGGATACAGACATTTTAAACATTAAAATAAGTAAACGAGTAGACTTGTAAACGAGTAGACTGCAAATTGACATTTGCTTCGCGTTGATAGTCCAAAGAGTTTTGACATAAGACATTAAAAAATAAACCTGAAATAAATTAAGAAAATGGGACTATTTTCATTTACGCAAGAAATAGCGATCGACTTGGGCACTGCCAATACAATTATCATTCACAACGATAAAATTGTGGTAGACGAACCATCGGTAGTAGCATTGGACAAACGTACCGATAAGCTGATTGCGATTGGCGAAAAGGCGCGTCAGATGCAAGGAAAAGAAAATGAAGGAATTCGCACTGTTCGCCCTCTGCGCGATGGTGTAATTGCTGACTTCTACGCTGCAGAATTAATGATTCGTGGTATGATAAAAATGATTCCGACCAAGAATCACCTTTTCTCACCAACCCTCAAAATGGTGGTTTGCATTCCTTCGGGAAGTACCGAGGTTGAAATTCGTGCGGTACGCGACTCTTCGGAACATGCCGGTGGTCGGGAAGTATATATGATTTACGAACCTATGGCTGCTGCTATTGGAATTGGAATTGATGTGGAAGCTCCAAACGGCTGTATGATTGTTGATATCGGTGGTGGAACGACCGAAATTGCTGTTATTTCGTTGGGCGGTATCGTTTCCAATAAATCCATCCGTATTGCTGGTGACGATTTAACACTGGATATTGTTGAATACATGGGACGTATGCACAATATTAAAGTGGGCGAACGCACTGCAGAAATGATAAAAATAAACGTTGGTGCTGCATTAACCGATCTGGAAGATGCTCCCGAAGATTATATCGTTCACGGTCCAAACCGTATGACGGCTTTGCCAATGCAGGTTCCGGTTTCGTATCAGGAAATTGCCCACTGTTTGGAAAAATCGATTTCGAAAATTGAAGCTGCTATCCTCAGCGCATTGGAACAAACACCACCTGAATTGTATGCCGACATAGTTCAACGCGGCATTTATCTGGCCGGCGGTGGCGCTTTGCTGCGCGGATTAGACAAACGATTGACTGATAAGTTGAATATCCAGTTCCACATTGCAGATGATCCATTGCGTGCTGTGGCCCGCGGAACAGGAATTGCGCTGAAAAATGTCGACAAATTCTCATTCCTGATTCGATAAACTAAATTGAATTTTCGGTAAACACATGATTTCTCCTGTGTTTATCGAAAATTTTTGTTCTAAACAACTTCTATTTTCTCCGTGCAGTTTCACCTATCATGAAGAATCTGATCAATTTTTTGATTCAATACAGTGTTGTGTTTTTATTTCTGTTTCTGGAAATAATCTCATTCACCATGATTGTGAAAAATCAGGAGTATCAAAAAAGCGTATTTCTCTCGTCGAGCAATTCCATGGTTTCGAGCATGTACGAATGGAGTAATTCGGTAGTGGAATTCTTTAAACTCCGTGCTGCAAACGACAACTTATCGGAAGAAAATACCGCGCTGAAAAACCAAATTATCAATTTGCAAAACAAATTGTCCACCTTACAACCTGAAGTTTCGGATTCGATTCACTTTCGTATTCCTCCCGAAATGGAATTTCAGTTTATTTCGGCCAAAGTAATCAATAGTTCCACCAACAAACTGCAAAACTACATTACGCTGAATAAAGGTGAGCAAGACGGTATTAAAATCGACATGGGAGTAATCTGCGATGAAGGCGTGGTAGGAATCGTCAAAACGGCTTCAAAACGGTTTTCGGTGGTAATTCCGCTGCTGAATCCCAAAATAGAGATCAATTGTAAATTTAAACGAAATAATTATAGTGGTGGATTGATTTGGAGTGGTGAAGATTATCGCTATGCAAACCTGACCGATATAGCTCGTCATGTGGAATTGGCATTGGGAGACACTTTAATTACCAGTGGTTTAACAAGTACATTCCCCGAGGGTATACCGGTTGGAACCATCGAAGATTTTAAAATTAAAGAAAGTGACGCGTACTACAATATCAAAGTAAAATTGGCGGTGAATTTCCGCACACTTTCGCACGTCAAAGTTATCAATTATTTGAATTACAAAGAACAAAAGGAAATCGAGAAAAAATCGGAAGAATAAAGCCCCCTAAATACCCCAAGGGGGACTTTTGAGGTTGCTTTTATCAATTTATTAAACATTTACCATTTCCCCTTGAAAATGGGAAGTCCCCCTTGGGGGATTTAGGGGGCTTAAAAAAAATGCCTGTAGTCCTTCAAAACATATTCCGTTTCATTTTATTGGTACTTTTTCAAGTACTGGTACTGAATAATATCCAATTTTTGGGATACATCAATCCCTATCTGTACATTTTATTTATTCTTTCGTTGCCGGTAAGCACACCTCGGTGGTTTTCGCTGGTATTGGCTTTTGTGCTTGGACTGAGCATAGATGCTTTTTCAAACACGATGGGCATGCATGCTTTTGCTACCGTGCTGGTTGCTTTTCTTCGGAATGGAATTATTAAATTATTCATTTCAATTGAAGAAGGAAACAATCCGACACCTTCATTTTATACTTTCGGAGTTGGTGCCTATATCAAATACATGGTGATGATGGTAATGATTCATCACACTACTTTATTCTTTCTGGAAGCATTTTCATTCGCCCATTTCTGGATTCTTTCGACAAAAATTATCCTCAGTTCCTTGGTTACCATATTGCTGATTTTGGGTTTTCAATCGCTTAAAACAAAATAAAAAATGATTAACGATACACTTCAGAACAGAAGATATGTGATTGCCGTAATCATTTCTGCTGTCATTGTTTTGTATGTTTTGAGGCTGTTTACCATTCAAATTATCGAATCGAAATATAAAGAAGGTGCCGATAGTAACGCTTTTCTGAAAAAAACACAATTTCCACCGCGTGGACTGATTTACGACCGGAAACATACACTCATGGTTTATAACAAACCGGCTTATGATATTGCATTGATTATGCGTGAAATTCATGATTTGGATACCGTTGCTTTTTGTAAAGCGTTGAGCATTGATAAATCCTATTTTATCAACCGGATTGCAGAAATAAAAGACCATCACAGAAATCCCGGTTATTCGTCGTACACTCCCCAGCTTTTCATGACGCAGCTTGGCATTGAAGACATTGCCACCATTCAGCAATCGATGTACAAATATCCGGGTTTTTATATTCAAAACCGAACCTTGCGCGAATATGCTTTTCCTTCGGCAGCACACGTTTTAGGGAGCATTGGCGAAGTGTCGCAAAAAAAGATTGACAACGACGATTATTATAACCAGGGTGATTATGCCGGTCGAGATGGAATTGAATTTACTTATGAAGAACAATTGAGGGGCGAAAAAGGGGTTGAAATTCTCTTGCGCGATGCCAAAGGCAGAATAAAAGGAAAATATGAAAACGGAAAAGAAGATATTGCACCAAAAGCAGGTCTGAATCTGACTTTAACGCTTGACGCTCAATTACAGATTTTAGCGGAAAAATTATTTTCCGGAAAAGTAGGAAGCGTTGTAGCCATTGAGCCGGCAACAGGCGAAATACTTGCCATGGTTTCAAATCCATCGTTTAATCCTTCAATTTTGGTAGGTCGTCAACGGTCAGAAAATTATATGCAGTTGGTTAATGATCCTACAAAACCATTGATGAACCGTGCCACTCAGGCACAATATTCACCCGGGTCGTCGTTCAAACCGCTTCAGGCACTGGTTCTTCAACAAATGGATGGAATCAATGAAAGCACCATGTTTGCTTGTAACGGACCGGAATCATCGCCCATTAAATGTACCCACCATCACGGTTCGCCTGTGAGCTTGCTCAGCGCCATTGAACAAAGTTGCAACCCTTATTTTTGGAATGCATTCCGCGTCACCATTGAAAAAGATGGTTATGGTGAAAAAAACGCGATTTTTAGAAAAAATTATAGTGAGTGGGTTGACCGGATTAAAAGTTTTGGATTGGGAAGTAAATTTACCGACGGTGATATTTATGAACAATCTCGTGGCAATATTCCTTCCGAAAAATATTACAACCGGGTTTACCAATCGGTAACAGGTTGGCGTGCTATAACCATTCGCTCAAATTCTATTGGACAGGGCGAAGTGTTGGTAACGCCGCTTCAGTTGGCAAATGTGATGTCGGCTATTGCCAACGAGGGTTATTATATTACTCCGCATCTGAACAAATGTGATTCAATGTTGAAGAAAATTCATCAATGCAAAGTGGATAAAAAATACTTTCCTATTGTTTATGAAGGAATGTCGCGGGTTTTTGAATATGGAACGGCTCGGGCATCAAAAATTGAAGGATTGGATATGTGCGGAAAAACAGGAACAGCCGATAACAGTCATGGTAAACCACATTCCATTTTTGTTGGTTTTGCACCGAGGGTAAACCCAAAGATTGCCATTGCCGTGGTAGTTGAAAATGCAGGATTCGGATCGGAATATGCCGCACCTATTTTCAGTTTGCTGGTAGAACAATACCTCCAGGGGAAAATTAAACGCGTTGAATTAGAAGATAGAGTAACCAAAATAGTAACCAATTACAATGTCCAAGAACGTTAGTATAAGATATGCACTTGACTGGACAACGGTATTTTATTACGTTGTGCTGGTTCTTATGGGCTGGATAAGCATTTATGGCGCCAGTTATAACTTCGATCAGGCAAGTATTTTTGATTTCAGTCAGCGTGCCGGCAAACAGTTTATTTGGATTCTGAGTGCTTTTGCAATTGGGGGGATACTTTTACTAATTGACTCAAAACTGTATAATATTTTCGCTTATTTTATTTATGTCGGAGCCATTTTATTGCTGATTGTCACCATTTTTGTGGCACATGATATAAAGGGTTCACGATCCTGGCTAATGATCGGACCAATCAGTTTTCAGCCGGCAGAATTAGCCAAAATGGCTACAGCATTGGGTCTTGCTAAGTTCATGAGTGCATATAATTACAAACTTAAAACCTGGAAAGATTTAATTCCGTTGGGATTGATAATTTTCGCTCCATTTATTTTAATTATTCTACAAAACGAGACAGGAACGGCTTTGGTTTATGTCGCCTTTTTGTTGATGCTTTATCGCGAAGGGATGAAAGGAATTGTGTTGCTTATCGGCTCATTTACGATTCTTCTTTTTGTTATTATTATTAAATTAAGTATTGTTACACTGCAAGTTGACCAAGGAACCTTAGGAATGGTGCTGGGAATGGGCATCATTTTGCTGGTGCAGATAGGCTATGCCATTTTCATTTGCCGAAATCAAAAAGAAGCTATCATTTTGCTGCTTGGAACCATATTGGTTGGAGTTGCGGCATATATTCTGAACATTTGGTTTTATGTCAATTACAATTACGTGTCCATTTTCACGGTAGTGGCTTCGTGCATCTACTGGATTTTTATTGAACTTTTCCACCGGTATAAAAAATACTGGTTTTTAGTTCTGTTTTCAATTTGCTCAGTTTTGTTTTGTTTTTCAGCCGATTATCTGTTCGAAAAAGTGCTTGAGCCGCATCAACAAGTCCGTATCAAAGTATTGCTGAACATGGAAGATGCACCTCTTGGAGCCGGCTATAACGTAAATCAATCGAAAATTGCTATCGGTTCAGGCGGTTTTTGGGGCAAAGGTTTCCTGAACGGAACTCAAACCAAACTAAAATACGTTCCCGAACAAGATACCGACTTTATTTTCTGTACGGTAGGCGAAGAACATGGATTTTGGGGCTCAACGCTGGTGTTGTTTGTATTTTGGTTGCTTCTTATGCGAATTCTCCGTATTGCCGAGCGACAGCGTGAAGCATTCAGCCGGATTTACGCCTATTGTGTGGCCAGCATTTTATTTTTTCATCTCATGATAAACGTGGGTATGGTACTTGGCATTATGCCCGTAATCGGCATTCCTTTGCCGTTTTTCAGCTACGGAGGTTCCTCGCTCTGGGGTTTTACCATTTTGCTGTTTATCTTGCTTAGATTAGACGCGGCGAGGTTGGAACGGATGCGCTAAATTACAATCCATGTACCGCTTGATTTGAACATAGTTGGGAATTTGCAGATGACTACTCATTTTGTTGATAAAATTATCAGGACTAAGAATAAAAAAACGCCTGTCCGCATAAACCGGTCAGACGTTTTTCAGAAATTATCAAACCATTTATTCTTGCATTTTCAGAATTTCCATTGTATCCGAAGCAATCATAAATTCTTCGTCAGTTGGAATTACAACCACTTTAACTGTTGAATCCGGAGTGCTCAATAACACCTCTTTCCCTCGCGATTTAGCATTCAGTTCATTATCTATTTTCACTCCCATAAACGCAAGGCTTTCGCACACTTTCTGGCGTGTTCCTGTTTGGTTCTCACCTACTCCGCCGGTGAACACCAATACATCAACCCCACCCAACGCTGCCGTATAGGATCCGATATATTTTTTAATCCGGTATTCATACATATCCAATGCCAGTTTGGCACGTTCATTGCCTTCGGCTATCGCATTTTCAATGTCACGCATATCGGACGAAATTCCCGAAACTCCCAATACACCACTGTGTTTGTTGAACAAGGTGGAAACCGCTGCCGAACCAATCGTTTCCTTTTCCATCAGAAATGTCACCACGCCCAAATCAATGTCACCCGAACGTGTTCCCATCATCAAACCCTCAACCGGTGTGAATCCCATAGAGGTATCCATAGATTTTCCGTTTTTGATGGCGCAAACCGAAGCTCCGTTTCCAATGTGAGCGGTAATCATTTTGGTATGACTATAATCCAATCCTAAGAAATCGCAGGCACGTTTTGACACATACCGGTGACTTGTTCCGTGAAAACCATACCGACGAATGCCGTATTTGGTGTACAATGAATAGGGTATTCCATACATATAAGCATAATCTGGCATTGTTTGATGGAAAGCTGTGTCGAAAACCGCAACCTGAGGAACAGAAGGCAACAATTCATTGATAGCATAAATGCCCGCTAAATTTGGCGGATTGTGCAACGGAGCGATATCAATACATTCCACAATTTTCTGAACCACTTCGTCTGTAATCAACACGCTGGAGTTGAATTTCTCGCCTCCGTGAACAACCCGGTGGCCTACAGCATTAATTTCTTCCAATGAATCAATAGCACCGTGTTTCTTGCTCGTCAGAACTCCCAAAATATACTCAATAGCAATTTGATGTTCCAAAACTTCACCCTTAAGAATCACCTTTTGCCCATCATGACGAATGTGTTTGAGAAATGAACCTTTCATCCCGATTTTTTCCACGCCACCTACACCCAACTCTTCGTGGGTCTCCATATCCAACAATTTGTATTTTACTGATGAACTTCCGCAGTTCAAAACTAATATTTTCATGTTTCAGTTCCTCCTTATTTGATTATATTTCCAAAATCATCGTAGGTATAAAAACCTCTGTTCGTGCTCACTCCAAAATGTTTTGCACGGAAAAGCCGCAATATTATAGGCGATGGTTTGTATTTTAAACTGCCATATTCATCCCACAGATTTTCGAGTAAGCGAACGATTTTCTCAATGCCCATTTGATCAGCAGTACGGAAAACTCCCTGTCGGTGACCAAAACCTACGGTCAATACACGGTCGATATCTTCAACACTTGAAATACCTTCCAACAAAATTCCACAAGCTTCGTTCAACTGAATCAAAAACAGACGAATACTTACCAAACCTGACGATTCCATTACCGGAATATACTGATGATTAATCAGGCGGGCAAACTGGCAAACTTTATCATACGTTTCAACGGATGTATTCAGTCCGGGAACAATTTCAATAATTTGAGAATCGGGTACATTTGAAAGGAAATGCAGTCCGATGCAACGTTCAGTATGTACGAGTTCGGAGGCTAAATCTGTAACAATAACCGTTGTAACATTTGATGCAATAATCGCGTTGGTAGATAACACCCGTTCCAGTTCTTTAAAAACTTCTTTTCGTTGGACAATCCGTTTTTCACCGGTTTTGTCGGTGTAACGAATGGCTTCAATCACAAAATCACAACCACTGAAATCTTCGTAATTTGAAGTTCCGGTGATACGACTCAGGATGGCTTTTTTCTCGTTATCAGTCAAACCCCAGTTAGAAATCTTCTTATCCAGTTTCCCTTCAATACGAGTATAAGCATTTGCAATACTTTCTTCGTTTGGTTCCAGAAAAATCACTTCCATCCCATTGAGAGCTGCCGTGGTGGCAATTACGCTCCCTTCTTTTCCGCAACCCACCACGCCAATACGCGAAAACAACGTCCGTTTCCGGTTACGTTTGCTTAAGCCGTAGCGTTCAATCGCTTCAATAATTTCTTGTGCCATATTTTTTTGTAGTTAATTGGTTGATTGGTTAACTTGTTAATTGGTTGATGAAAATAAGTTGTTTTGAACTAATCAACCAGTCAACTAATTAACCTTAAACTTATTTCATAGCCTGATTGGCTGTAATCGTAATCATTTTCACAATATCATCCACCGAACAACCACGCGAAAGGTCATTGATTGGTGCTGCCATTCCTTGCAAAATAGGACCAACCGCTTGCGCTCCCGAGAAACGTTCCACTAACTTGTAAGCGATATTTCCGGCTTGCAAATCCGGGAAAATCAACACGTTGGCATGTCCGGCAATTTTGCTTCCCGGCGCTTTGCTTTGTCCGATGGCAGGAACCAAAGCCGCGTCAGCCTGTAATTCACCGTCAATCATCAATTCGGGAGCCATTGCTTTCGCAATACGGGTTGCTTCCACTACTTTGTCAACCAATTCGTGTTTGGCACTTCCTTTCGACGAGAAACTCAACATAGCCACTCTTGGTTCGAAACCTGCAATTACTCTTGCTGTATCTGCCGTACAAACTGCTATTTGAGCCAGTTCTTCAGCAGTCGGGTTTGGATTCACGGCACAGTCCGCAAATATCAACAAACCGTTTTCTCCATATTGCGTGGCAGGAGTAAACATCAGAATTGCACCCGAAACCACTTTAATTCCCGGTACCGTTTTTACAATTTGGAAAGCGGGACGTAATACGTCACTCGTAGTGTTTCGTGCACCTGCCAATTCGCCATCGGCATCACCGTTTTTAATCATTAAACATCCCAAATACAACGGATCTTTTGCCAATTTTGTTGCTTCTTCCAACGTTAAGCCTTTACTTTTCCGTAATTCGAAAAGCAAGTTGGCGTAGACAGCCATGTTGGAATCCGTTTCAGGATTAACAATCTTAGCCTCAACAATGTTCTTCAAGTTGTTCTCGGCAGCCAGTTTTTTTATTTCAACGTCATTTCCAATCAGAATAAGCTTAGCTGCTTTTTCTTTCAGAATAATATCCGCCGCTTTGAGAGTGCGGATTTCAGTGCCTTCGGGCAATACAATACGTTGTAAATTTGCCTTGGCACGCGCCATAATTTTTTCTAATAATTCCATCTTAAAGATATAGAGTGTGTTGTAAATTTTGAACGAAAATTTTCTTCGGGATGAAAAACAATGCAAAGATACAGGAATTTTGACAAGCTGCAATGTAGAGATGGCAGTTATTGCTAAATATTTGAGAGTATGTCAAATTATGTACTGAAAACATGATTTTTTTAAAATAAAATCCAGCTTTTAAAACTCCCATTTTACCAACAACCTCACATCTGTTTTTCTATTTCCCGGAATAGTTTCATTGCCACTGCTTATCGTTTCGCGGTCATCGGCATAAACGGTTTGGGCAATTTTGAACCAAAGCGAAATACGTTTCGTCAGATCGTACTGCAAATTCAGGTAATACCGACTTCCCAAACCGAAATACATGGGAATGGAAAAAGCGTAAAGAACATCCTTTTCGTAGGAATAGAAGCGGTTTTCGTAATCCGTCGCATCGAAAAACTGATACCGGAAATCAACTTTCAGCGGAACAGTTTTAAAAACATAACTCACATCTTGCAAAGCAATTATTCCGTAAGTCCAGGCCGCACCGGCTTGTCGAGAAAGATTTCCTTCCAACACATTTTTGAAACTGAAATTGCCATACGAATACGTCAATTGATACCGCAACGACGTTTTTTGAAGCGGAACAACAACAGGCATTATGGCTCCTGTAGTGGAAAGATTGGTTTGTTTTTCTTCAAACTTGAAACGCCAATACATTGCCAAATTTCGTTGCGCTGCATAATCTGCCTGAAATAAATAATCTTTGCCGATTGAAGGTGCATCAACACCGTATTTTGGCCACGGAAAACGGTAACTGTCGGCATACGCAGCCAGTTTCCATTTTCGGAACGGACGAACTTCGGCGCCAAGATACAAACCGCTTTCGTTATTAATCCTTGACGTTTCTGAAAAAGAAGAAGCATAAAAAGTATCGTACTCCGGTGAGTAATAGCGCTGCAAAACCACCAGACTTACTTGTGACATCGGGCTAAAATAACATCCATTCAGAGTTGCCATCGCACCATTGTCCGTCATGGCTGTTTCACCAAACAAATTCAGTTTTTTCCAACGATAACGATAAAAAACGCCTCCGGTTGTTTGCTTTTTACCCGAAAAATAAAAATAATTATATACTGACTTGTCCGGTACCAAGCTGTTATCCAATTCAGTATGAACTGCTGTTACGCCAACTTGCAGATTCATATTGGTATATGTTGCATTGCCACCTACAATTTGTTGATTCACCGTGTGCTTTTTAGTCAACTCATCCAACGTGCGGTGATAACCGGTTTTAATAATGGTCGGAAAAGATCCGCTTACCGTGTCACCATCTATCATTTTATTTGAATAAAATGCTGATAAATCGAACTTTCCAAGCCGAACAGTTGCACCACCACCACGAAAGAAATTACTCTCGTCGGTCGAACTGAACTTCTTTAAACCCGAACTGCGTGGTGTTACATTCAGCACATACGACGATTTTCCCATGCCAAATTCAGGATGCAGCACCAAACCTTGCCCGAAATTTGCGCGGAAATCGCCGACAACAATGGTTTTAAACTTTCCGAAGTTATTGAATTGACCATGAAAAGAATAGAAATCATAACCTTTGTGCGTAGATCCCCAAAACTGCTCACCGGCATCCTTTTCGGCTGTAAATCCAACCTGAATCCGGTCTTTGAAATGAAAATTATATCTCAACGAATGATAAAGATTATTTCCCAAATAATTACCTGCATTTGTTTGGGAAGCATTTACATCTTCTTCCGGCAAAAATTGGTAACCTTCTTTGGTTTCTAAGCCTTTATCCAGCCGAAAAAACAATTCATTTTTACCGTATTTGAACAAATCGTGCCAATAAATTTTTTTATTTATGTCATTTGCTTCACCAACTTTTACAAAAGGCAACATGCGTCTGATATCCGTCATATCCAATCCTTCTATAAGTTGAAGTTCGTAAATGGTTTGCATCGAACCGGATTGGTACACATACGAAAGAATATTTTCAATCTGAATATCCGATAAAAATGGTAATTTTTCGAGTTGTTCACGGGTTGCCTGATTTAGATTAATCGAATTTTGAGCACAAAACATTAAATCTTCAAAAAACGAATCATAATCAATCGCATCTTCACTTTCAGCCGTATATTGCTCAAAAATATCGGCTATCAATTGTTCTGTCGTGGAAACGGCATCCTGTGCTCCTGCCGGACAAGAACATATTGCAAGTAAAAACGAATAAACTAACAAGCGTTTCACGAAAGTTTAAATTTTAGTAATTACTTATTCCCAAATCGATATTTAATTGCTGCCAAACTATTCAATCCAAGCACGGGATGCAATTCGCAATTCAAATCAACCTGAAACGCTCCGATTTTAAATCCAAAACCCAGACAAGGCACTAAATAATCTGAGCCATAAGCGCCGAGTTTTATGGAGAGTAGTTTCAACATTTGATACTCAAATCCGGTGGTAAAACGATAATTGCTGCTCACTTCTTTGTCGATTTGAGTGCGCCATACCAATTCCGGTGAAAAAAAGTATTCCGTACCCAAACTGAAAATGGAAGGAAGACGCATAGTAACAAATTCTGATTTTATATTGGTTTGAAATGGATTAAAGGTATTGAAGCCCAAACTGAAATCCGGAGAAAAATGCACTGACAACCCGACTTGTGGCAACAATGCTCCACGATAGGAATTGGAAGCATTGAAAAATGCAGTATAATAGTTAAACTGCACACCCATAGCAAATTTGTCAGAGAAATTTCGGGCAAAACCAAGTCCAAACATCATTTCGTGATATAACGAATAACCAAAATAGGAAAAAGAAAGACCTGCATTCACCAGATTTGAAGTTAATCCAAATTGAAAACTTTTAGTTGAAAGTTCCGAAATTATGTAGCGATTTTCGAATTGCAAGCCGATTTCTGGTTTTAGCAAATATCCCAACATGGCAGGATTATTGAATGCAGTCCAGCTTTGAGTATCGGATGTAGAGGTTTGAGCAATGGCAATTGATGAAGGAATAATATTAGAAATTTGGGAAGAAGTAAGTTGTGAGAATAAAACAATAATTATAAATATGGTTAATTTTTTCATGGTTAAAAGGTTCCGTTGATTAAATTCATAAAAAAGGCAAAAATATGAAAATTTAATGATTTTTTCAACTATAAATTAAAAAAATATAGAGTTGGAACAAATAGTGCCGATTTATTAGTTGTTATCTAATAAATTCAATAAATTTGCCAACATGATTTGAATAGGCTGATAATTAGCTTCATTGACCTTGAATGCGAAATAAGACCTTGTAATTTAATTAAAGATGATAGGGGGGAAATTTCTGATTTTTTGTCAAGTTATAGCTTGTATTTTTAGGAACAACTTTAAAAACCGTGTATTAAACCGGCAGAAATAAGAATTTTTCTTGTTGAATCTAATAGAATTAAATTTATGAATAAATTAATTTCCCAACTTCATCAGTTTTTCTTAACTAAATTAGAACGAATTAAAGAAGAAAAGCGACAAATTCGTATTAAAGTGCGTGATTTAAAAGAGCTGCTTTCGGAAGAACAAAAACAAAAAGAAGCCGATGCTGTTTTCATAAAAATTGAATATCTTCCTGAATTCAAGGCTGCTAATTCGATTTTAATTTATTGGTCAACTCCCCATGAATTACCGAGTCATGATATTATTAAGAAATGGTGCCAGGATAAACTAATATTACTTCCTTCGATAAAAGGTAATAAACTGGTCTTAAAAAGTTATACTTCCGAAGAAAAGTTGATCCAAAAAGTCTTGGGTATTTGGGAACCAAATTTATCCCAAACATATCAGGGAAAAGTCGATTTAGTAATTGTTCCCGGAATTGCATTCGACCAAAATAGAAACCGCTTGGGACGTGGGAAAGGTTACTATGATAGATTTTTCAAAAAAAACAAATTAACTAAAATTGGTGTGGGATTTGACTTTCAATTATTTAATTCTATCCCAACAGAGAAAACGGATGTGCAAATGGATAAAATTATTACGCCTTCAAATACGATAGAATAAAAAAAAGAAGCAAAAGCTTCTTTTTTTTATTCTACCAAATCATCCACTTTAGTTAATTCTTTTTCCCCTTTTCGATAATAATAAATCAAACCGTAAGCCTGGCAATTCATTAATCGTGTGAATGGCTTTTCGTCCTTATATTTTGTTTCCACCTGATTCCAAATATCTAAAATTATTAAATCGCCTTTTTCGCGAAAATTCACCAATTCCTCCCAATTTCGGTTTGTTGTACTTTGATGAATTTTTTGAGTGTATTTATATTCTTTAAAAACTTCGTAATGTACTTTTACTTTGGCAATAGTAGGATTGTAAATGGGTAAACCGCCATTTCTAAGACGCTCATTTTCACCATCAATAATACATTTTCCCCAATGAATCAAAGCAGCTTCAGTACTTAAATCGGGTACAGTATGTATGTTTGGATCCAGCTGATAAAAAAGTTTATGTTCCTTTTTTATATCGCCACGAATAACCGAAAGATTGAAAACCTGAATAAAATGAGAAATATAAAGTCGGGCATTATGGACAATTTGCTGGTAACGTTTGTTTGCAGAAACTTGACTTTCAAGGGTTTGTTGATATTGAATCAATTGCTTTTCGAAAATATTTAGGTAAGTTTTGGCTTCGTGAATAGTTTTGTATAAAACAACTTGTTCGCCATAATTTTGTTTGTCTGCTTGCTGAATTGCTGTACGCAAGGCCCGCAAACGAGCTTGATCTGTGTTTGGTAGTCGACGATAAGGCATAATAATTTACAATTTACATTTACAATCAAAGAATTTCTATCTTAATTGGAAATTGGGAATTATGAAATTGAAAATTTATTCTTGCCCGCAAAGATAAAAAATTAATCGTTTCGAAACATTAATTTATCTGCTAAATTTCTCAATTCTTGCTTTTTATTGCCAGAAACCGACACTTTTTCGAGATTTGCGATGGCCTTTGTATAAAAATAACGCATCTTATCTTCGCAAATCGTCTTTATTCCAAGGCGATTGTAAAGGGAGGTGATGGCTTGAATTTTATCTTTTGATAAATTCTTGTCCGAAGTTCCAATCCATTTTTGTAACTCCAGAGCTTCATTTCCTTTAGCAAGCCTGAGCGCATGAATCAACAGCAAGGTTTTCTTGTTACAAAGAATATCACCGCCTATTTTTTTCCCAAAAGTAGTTTCGTCGCCATACACATCCAACAAATCATCCTTCAACTGAAATGCCAAACCGATATTAATCCCGAAATCATAGAGCAATTGAGCGTCCTCATCTGTAGCATCGCCAATCCATGCACCTATTTTCAATGCACAGCCTAATAAAACAGCCGTTTTCAATCGAATCATTTCCAGATAATCTTCCTCTTTAACATTCTCACGACGCTCAAAATCTACATCATATTGCTGCCCTTCACAAATTTCAGTTGCAGTTTGTGAAAATAAATCCAAAACGGGTTTTAAGTATTGAATAGGGGTTTTGGCAATAAATTGATACGCAGCAATTTGCATAACATCCCCCGTAAGTATTGCGGTATTATCATCCCATTTTTTATGGACAGTAGGTTTTCCGCGACGAACCTCTGCCCTATCCATGATGTCATCGTGTAATAAAGAGAAATTATGAAAAATTTCCAATCCAAGAGCTGCATTTACTGCCGGTTGCACATTGTCCTGAAACAAATTGCAAGCCATAAGCGTCAATGCCGGACGAATTCGTTTACCACCCATCGAAAGTACATAACCTATTGGTTCATAGAGTTTATGTGGTTCTTTACTCCAGTTGATTTGGTCTATTTCAGATGAAATAAGTTGGATTATTTCGTTGAAAGATTTCATGGTTTCAAAGTTATGAGTTACAATATCTGGTAACTAAAGTTCATTCTCAATTATCTCCGTCATCACATCCTTAATATCCAAACCGGCAGCCGCCACTTGTTGCGGAATAAAGCTGGTGGTTGTCATTCCCGGTGTAGTGTTCACTTCCAATAAGTTAATTACATCTCCTTCGGAAATAATATAATCTATGCGGACAATGCCTTTGCAACCTAAAATATCGTAAATAGCTGAAGTAATTTTTTGAACACGTTCAGTTAGATTTGCACTAATTCTAGCCGGTGTAATCTCCTGAACCTGACCTTTATATTTGGCGTCGTAATCAAAAAATTCGTTTTTGGGAACCACTTCGGTAACTGGCAAAACCTTCGTTTTGTTTTTGATTTTGTAAATACCACATGTAATTTCGGTCCCGGCCAGAAATGCTTCAACCATCACTTCGCCGCCTTCTGCAAAAGCCTTGGCAATAGCCGGTTGCAATTCTTCGATATTTTTTACCTTGGTAACCCCAAAACTACTTCCGCCTACGTTAGGCTTTACGAAGCACGGGAAACCGATTTTTTCTGCTACTTCTTCATCGGTAACAGTTTGTCCGGCACGCAGCACAAGCGATTCAGCCACTTTTATTCCAAAACTTTTTAAATAAGTATTGCAGGTAAATTTATTGAAGGTTAGGGCTGCAGCCAACACACCACAACACGAGTAAGGCAAACCAATCAAATCAAAATAACCTTGCAAAATGCCATTTTCGCCGGGTGTGCCGTGAATGGTAATATACGCAAAATCGAAAGTTGTTTTTTCTCTGTTTCGGGTAAAACTGAAATCGTTTTTATCAATGGCAATTTTCTCTGTATCAGACCATTCAACCTGCCAGATTTTTCCAACTATCATTACTATGAAAATGTTGTAACGCTCTTTATCCATAAAAGAATACAGTCCTGCTGCACTTTTGAGCGAAACAACTACTTCAGACGAATCGCCGCCGGCAACTATGGCTATGTTTTTTTTCATAATGATGACCCCTAGCCCCTAAAGGGGAACTAAATTTGTATTGATATTAATGAACCCGACCCCTAAAAGGGGAATTTCCCAGAGTTATTTTTTAATTCAAAATATTCTTTTTTTTATTTCTTGATTATCCAAAATTACGAGACAAAACTAACCTGGTTCCCCTTTAGGGGCTAGGGGTTTCATTCCATTGCTTTCGCGTAATTCCGCCATTTCTCAATCAACTGCTGCATATCTTCCGGCAATTCACTTTCGAAATGCATAAATTCTCCGGTGCTCGGATGAACAAAACCAAGCGTTTTGGCATGCAAAGCTTGTCGTGGACAAATTTCAAAGCAATTTTTCACAAATTGTTTATACTTGGCAGCGGTTGTTCCTTTCAAAACGTCATGTCCGCCATATCGTTCGTCGTTGAAAATGGTATGACCAATATGTTTCATGTGGACGCGGATTTGGTGTGTACGACCGGTTTCAAGTTGGCATTCCACCAAAGTTACATATCCAATTCGCTCCAACACTTTATAATGCGTTATGGCGTGTTTTGCTACCGGATTTTCACCATCAGGAAAAACGGTAAACCGCATTCGATCACGCGGATCGCGGGCTAAAGCTCCAATTATAGTGCCTTCATCTTCTTTCACATTCCCCCAAACCAATGTCTGGTAACGACGTTGCGTCGTTTTGTCGAAAAATTGTTTGCCCAGATGCGCTTTTGCGTTTTCTGTTTTAGCTATTAAAACCAAGCCCGATGTGTCTTTATCAATTCGATGAACCAATCCGATACGTGAATCATTCGGGTCAAATTCGGGATAATCTTTTAAATGCCACGCAATTGCATTCAGCAAAGTTCCGTCGAAATTTCCGAAACCCGGATGTACGACTAATCCGGGTTGTTTATTCACCAAAATAATATCGTCATCTTCATAAACAATATCAATCGGAATATCCTGAGGAATAATTTCAAATTGATTCGGCGGATAAGCCAGTACAATGGTAATTATATCGAATGGCTTAACGCGATAATTCGATTTTACAGATTTTCCATTTACCAAAATATTACCCGCATCGGCAGCTTCCTGAATCCGGTTGCGGGAAGTATTTGACATGCAGTTAACCAGGTACTTATCGATGCGTACCATGGCTTGACCCTTATCCACAACAAAGCGAAAATGCTCGAAAAGCTCTTGCTCTTCTCCCACTCCATCTATTTCATCTGCATCTATTTCTTCTAAAAAGTCTTCTGCCACTTTTAGTTTGTTATGAGAATTTTAGAAAAACTGTTCGTCTGTTTCTTGTTTTTTATCTTCTTCAAAAACCTCGTTGACCCGGGATTTGTCAGTTGACAAATACACATCAATTTGACCTCCTGCAGGCAATGAACTACCAGCAGCAGGACGCTGACGATAAATAATATAGTTCGTTTCGTTACCCGAAGGTGTCACATCATATTCAACAGCTCCTATAATTAATGACGCCGAAGATGCTTTTTGAGTCGCTTCTTCTAAGTCAATTCCTTTTAATGCCGGAACTTTATTTTCGGATTCGCCCGTGCCACTTCCAACAACCAGAACTAACGCACTTCCTTCAGGAATTCGTGAGCCCGGGAAAATAGTTCTGCCATGAAATGTTACTTCAGTTACCAAATCTTTAAATTCCGATGGCGTATATACAACACTGGCAACACTTAACCCAACTGATTGCAACATGGCATCTGCCTGACGATAGGAAACATCATTAATTTCGGGTAAAATAACCTCACGAACTTTTCGGGAATTGATAATAAAGTAAATCGGTCTGTTACTTTTAACGGTAGAATTTGGAGGTGGAATCTGATCAACGATAGTTCCAAGTTTTTTATTGCGAACGTAAACCGAGTCAATGACTTGAGGATATAAGCCTTTTTTAGCCAATATTTGCTCTGCCTCTTCCACATACAAACCTCGTAAGTCAGGAATCACTTCCGATTCGCCATGATGCGTATAAAAATCTACGCCGATTAACGCAATCCATGACAGAACTAAGATTATACCGACAGCAACCAGCACATTTTTAAGTACAAAACCGCCAATAGTTTCTTTCCAAAATTTTTTTAATTCCATATAGTAGTTACAAGTATCAAGTAACGAATTACAAGTTGTTGATTAATAGCAATTCAATGCCAAATTTTACAATTCGGGATTAGATGCCAAAAATAATGAATTTATTGCTTTGTAAGGGCATAAAAACAAAAAAAGTAAAAACTTACCTGAAGTCTTTACTTTCTTTATACTGTTTTGGCAGAATAGTTACATTTTGTGACGACCTTCATCGGCAACTGTAAGTTTTGTTCTGCCTTTGGCACGACGGTGCGCTAATACGCGGCGGCCGTTTGCTGTTGCCATTCTTTCACGGAATCCGTGTTTGTTATTTCTTTTTCTAACAGAAGGTTGGAATGTCCTTTTCATTGCTTTATGTATTTTGCGTTATTATTTTCTCGTTTTGAGTTTGGGACTGCAAAAATAGATGTTTTTTTCGAATCTGCAAACTGTTGATAACTTTTTTATTTAGAAAATCAAGGTATTGGCAAAAATCATCCGCAAAGTCAGAAAAATTAGCTATGTTTGTACACAAAATTTGTAATAAAATTTATTTTAAAGTTAATCCCTTTTACATCTCTTCAAGTCAAAATAAGTACTTCGAAATATTTAATGATATATTTTATTTATGACCCCCAACCCCCAAATGGGGGCTTTAATACATAGTCGCTGATATTTTATTTAAACTCAAGTCGCTTCTTAGAAGCACTCTTAAGCCCCCATTTGGGGGTTGGGGGTCGAAAAAGATAAAGAAATTAAGAAATATATCAATGATACTTATTTATTACTTAACTTTCAACTAATCACTTTAATACGCGCTCATTATGAAAAAAATTGCAATTATCTTCCTGATGTTTTTCCCTTTTTATCTGGTTTCAGCATTGAATTTAAAACCGTATATTGTCGGATTTGAAACCTCCGAATCGGTTTCTACCACACAAGAAAAAGTTGTGAAACAACTTGAACAAAACGGAATTAAAGTCGTGGGTCAGTATCAACCTGCAAACGATAAAAACCGCTCGATAATTGTTTTTAGCTCTTCCGATTTGGAAACCGCCATTAAAAAAATCGGAGGTTTAACAGGATTTGCGGCAACTTTACGCATTGGCATTACCAACGAAAACGGCAAAACCATCGTTTCGTACACTAACCCAACCTATTGGGGAAATGCTTATTTTAGAACTGATTTCGACAAAGTGTCAGGTAATTACACGACGCTTACCGAGCACTTGGAAAAAGCCATGAAAGCTTCAGGTACATTTGTCGGCAAATCGTTTGGTTCAAAACAAGGCTTGACAGAAAAGGATTTACGCAAATACCACTACATGATGGCAATGCCTTATTTCGAGGAAGTTGTGGAACTCGGACATTTCGATTCGAATGCGGCAGCTGTTGCCAAAATTGACGCGAATCTTAAAAAAGGCGTGTCGAATGTAAAATTAGTTTCCAAAGTTATTATTCCCGGTAAAGAGTTGACACTTTACAATTTTGCGCTTTCGGGCGAAAAAGGAGAAAGCAAATTCCTTCCAATAATTGATATCAGCCAGCCAAAACAGACAGCCTTTTTGCCTTACGAAGTATTGGTAACAGGCAATAAGGTGCTTATGCTTCACGGTCGGTATCGCATTGCACTTTCGTTTCCCGATTTAACCATGGTTACTTTTACGAAAATCATGTCTGCACCCGGAGATATTGAAAATCTATTGAAACAAGTAGTGAAATAGTTATCGGATAAAATGGAACCGATTTACGATACATTCAAAGTTTACTGGGACACGAAAGCAGCAAAACAACTGAAATTTACACGCATATTACAACTAAAGATTTTAATCAGATAAAAAGTTCGCTGGATAATATAAATATTTAGAGAAAATCAAATAGTTATTTAAAATAATGCTATAATTTTGTAAAACAAATCTAAAGGATTCGCGACAGAGAAGTTAAAAGATATATGCGAAACTACGTTAAAATCATTGAATTTGCTAAGTTGCTGATATTAACCATAAAACAATATCAAAACAAAACCATAAGGCGAATATATGGGAAACACTGTTTCTCATACAGAAATGAGTTTCTCATAGGGAATCGTTAGCGGTCATTCTAAAACGACACCACGAATGGAGAAATTCAACGACATATTGAGAAACTTTATAGCGACTGAAAAATGGACTTATGCCAAGACACTGCCTGAATGGCCTCACGAATATATTGTGAGAGAACGAGTATATGAAAAGCTATTCGTTGAAACGGCCTTGCACATTAGACAAAATGGATATGAAGGGAAATTCTATTCTAAAACTATTATTTATTTTGACCAAGATGGTTATACATATTGGACAATGGGAGCACCCATCGAAGAAACAATAATCATTAATAGAACTCAAACAGAAAATTCATACGAACAAAGGCTTAAAAACGGAACATTACCAAAACCACAAAAATAATGGCTTCACTGTTAGGACAATTTTACTCAAGGATTAAAGGCTCACAAGAAGATATTGCTTCTGAAGGACTAACTTATATTTTACAACGTTCTCTTTCAGCGAGAGAAGCATTGAACAAAGTAATTCAATTTGATAGCGGGTTATCTTTTGAAGGCATTAATTACATAACTCAAAATGTTGGAGAAAAATTAGAAAGACCTGACATATCAGGAATAGACAGAGAAGGTAGAGAAGTTGTGATTCTTGAAGCAAAATTTTGGGCTTCACTTACAGACAATCAGCCAATTGAGTATTTAAGCAGGTTAAGTAACGGTTCTATACTCATTTTTATTTGTCCAACATTAAGAGTAAGACCAGTTTTTGATGAACTGCATATGCGACTTAAAAAAGCAGATGTGAATTTTCAAATCGATAACTCAAAACACTCTTTTATTCTCGAAGACAATAAAAACCTTATTGTAAAAACGTGGCAAGAAATTTTAGGAACTATTCGATTACAGTTAGTTCAAGACAATGAACAACTTTTATTATCAGACATAGACCAAATTATTGGACTTTGCGAAACAATTGACAACAATTCGTTTCTTCCATATCAAAGTGAAGATTTTGCACCAGCCATTGCAAAAAAAATAAACTCATATTACGACCTTGCCGATAAAGTAATTGATGAATTAAGAAAAAGAAACCTTGCGGACACGGCAAGATTAAATGCAACACCGCAGAGATACGGCTATACGAGATACTTCAAAATTTACAATATGGGAGTTTCTTTAAATGTTCGTTTTGACTTTTGGGAGCGAGTGGCTGACACACCATTTTGGTTATATATCAAAGATGAATCTTGGGTGCAAAATGAAAATATTAAAGTTGAATTAAAAAACATTGCCACTAAAAACTCTACAATTTATTATGAAACCAATAGAAGAGAACTTTATTTACCAATCTTTCCATTGATAGACAAAACAGAAGATTTAGTAGTTGATGATATTGCCGACAAGATTATCAAAGTAACCAATGAACTAAATGAAAAAAGAACGAACCGCTAACAGCTGTCATATTGGGAGCGACAAAGGCATTTAGATGCAGTCCCTGTCCATGGGGATATGCAATAATCATTAAATGATCGAAAGGTGCGAACTTGTTGGTGGGATTTGCAATCACACCTTTAAATAATATCAGAAATTATAATCCGAAACAATAAACAAATCGAAATTAACGGATTAAAAATCCTAAGAATACAAAAGTTGGGATTGAAAAAAATCCCAACAACCTGTCCGAATCATTGTTTAAAAAATCAAGATTGGTATATCCGTTAGAACGGAGGACCAAGCGGAACGAGGTTTCCCAATGACAATGAGTGATTGGGCAGAAAAATTAAATGTTTTCTTGCAGTTAACCAACGAGAAGTACTTGAAAACCCCGGACGAGTGACTGCCGAAATTGCTAAAGCCTATGCCGAAACAGAATTTGAAAAATACCGTGTGTTGCAAGACCAACTTTTTGAATCTGATTTTGATAAACAAATTAAAATGCAGTTGGGAGAGTTGCGCAAAGAATAATTAGTTGGTAAAACATTTTCAAAAATATAGAATCAAGAAATGGCAAAAAAGAATTCAAAAATTGTTCCGAATAATTCGTTTACCGAGTTTATGCTTTATACTACGCCAAATGG
>JADGPS010000131.1 GCA_017882285.1 Paludibacter sp.
GATTCTTATCAATAAAACTGAGATATTGAAAGATCATTACAAAAAATCAATTTCATTGAAAAAAAATGCAAGCAGCCAGGTTTCGCTTCCAATGACCATTTTCAACGATTCAATTTCTTCAGTCATGAAAACAAATGAGCGCGAAAATGTTGATTCTGTTGAATTTCATTTTCAGGGATCTTTCTTTACACACATATTTTTGAAAAAACAATTTAATGTTGATATTAAAAGATTAATTCCAAGGTTCTATATTCCGGAAGCAAAAGCAGAGCATTTCGAAATAGATTCACTTAATTTCTCAAGAGCAGTTGTTAAGTTGCTCGTTTCAATAAATAATAAAAATGTATTTTCGCTCAAATCAAAGAACATCGCTTATGAGCTTTCCATTGAAGACAATAAATTGATTAAGGGAATAATTCCTGGTCTTACGGATATTCATGCAAAAAGTGTTACCGAACTGACAATCCCGATAACAATATCTTTTAAAGAAGTGAGCAAAACACTATTTGATTTGCTGAAAAAAGGCAATAACGTAGGTTACAAACTCCATCTCACTTTCAGAATCGAATCGGAAAATAATATGATGAAGAACAGCAAAGTAATTCTTGAAAGTGAAGGCTCAGTAAAATCATTAATGAAAGCTTTAAAAAAATAAAACCTGACTTATGAGTAAAAATGTATCGGATCAACTGGTGGAAACATTGGTTGAAGCAGGCATTCAACGAATTTATGCTGTAACCGGAGATAGTCTTAATCATGTCAATGCAGCAATACATCGTAACGGAAAAATCAAATGGATTCATGTGCGTAACGAAGAAACGGCTGCTTTTGCAGCAGGTGCCGAGGCGCAATTAAATGGTCTGGCATGTTGTGCCGGCAGTAGCGGCCCGGGGCATGTTCATCTCATCAACGGTTTATATGATGCACATCGTTCATCAGCTTCTGTATTGGCTATTGCTTCGACCATTCCTACCAAAGAATTTGGTACCGGTTATTTTCAGGAAACAAATACCATCAAGCTTTTTGACGATTGCAGTTGCTATAACCAAATGGCTTCAACACCAACTCAATTTCCCCGCATGTTGCAGTCCGCCCTCCAACATGCCGTACATCAAAAAGGTGTGGCAGTTCTTGGATTGCCGGGCGATATTACTAATCTTCCTGCGGTAGAAGCTGAAACTACAACAACACTATTCAGGAACAACCCTGTCGTCAGACCATCCGAAAATGAACTGCTACAGCTCGCCGAACTATTAAACTCGCATAAAAAGGTCACAATTTACTGCGGACTGGGTGCTGCGGAGGCGCATGACGAAATTATTCAATTGGCCGAAAAATTAAAATCTCCGGTGGCATATTCGTATAAAGCAAAGATGGCGATTCAATTTGATAATCCGTATGCGGTAGGTCTAACAGGATTATTGGGAATTCCTTCGGCTTACCAAAGTATGCACGAATGTGAATTGCTGATATTATTAGGAACAGATTTTCCTTATACACCTTTCATGCCTGTTGACAATAAAATTGTACAAATTGACATTAAGCCCGAAAACCTTGGACGAAGAGCCAAACTCGATATGGGGCTTTGCGGAGATGTGAAAAATACGTTGCAAGCACTACTACCCCTGATTGAAAATAAGGAAGATGACAAATTCCTGCATCGGCAATTGGAGTTTTATAAAGAAGTTAAAAAATATTTACTTATTTATGTAAATGATCAAGGAAAGCCAAATGCTATTCATCCTGAATTTGTTGCCTCTGTGATTAATGAGCTGGCTGCCAAAGATGCCATATTTACAGTAGATACCGGAATGTGTTGTGTGTGGGCTGCTCGCTACATTGATGGAACCGGCGAACGGAAAATGTTGGGTTCATTCAATCATGGTTCTATGGCAAATGCAATGCCTCAGGCCATTGGTGCTGCACTAGCCTGTCCGGGGAAACAAGTGATTGCATTCTGTGGTGACGGAGGTCTGTCCATGATGATGGGCGACCTGATGACCATTGTTCAATACAATTTACCCGTGAAGATTGTGCTTTTTAATAATCGATCATTGGGAATGGTGAAACTGGAAATGGAAGTGGCAGGAATTCCAGACATTGAAACAGATATGCTCAATCCTGACTTTACAAAATTAGCGGAAGCAATGGGAATGTTTGGAATTACAATTAATGATCCCGTAGAGGTAAAAACAACTTTACAAAAAGCCTTTCAACAGGATGGACCTGCCTTAATTACAATTCAGACTGATCCAAATGCCCTCGCCATGCCTCCCAAACTGGAGTTTGACCAGATGAAAGGTGTCGCATTATATATGGGGAAAATGATGTTAAGTGGCAGAGTAGATGAGGTGTTTAAAATCATTAAGTCCAATTATAAACATTTGGGTGAGATATTGTAATCTAAAAAGTATTTTGTGATAAAATCTTTTTTCTAATCATAATAATTAAAAAATGAATTCAATTATGAAAGTATTAATCGTTCTGACATCGCATAGCGATTTGGGCAATACCGGTGAAAAAACCGGTTTCTGGATTGAGGAATTTGCAACGCCCTATTATGTTTTGGCGGATGCAGGCGTAGAATTGACTATAGCGTCTCCCAATGGCGGTCAGCCACCGGTTGACCCTAAAAGTGAAGCATCTGATGCGCAAACCATTGCCACCAAAAGATTTTATGGTGATTATGACTTAATTGATAAAGTAGCTCATACCGTAAAACTAAGTGAAGTAAATGAGGCAGATTATGATGCGGTTTTTTATCCGGGAGGGCATGGTCCATTATGGGATTTGGCTACCGATGTAATATCTATTGCGTTAATTGAAAACTTTTATAAGAATAATAAACCGGTAGCATTTGTATGTCATGCTCCGGCAGCATTGGTGAAAGTTAAAGCACCAAATGGTGAACCATTGGTAAAAGGCAAAGAAGTTACAGGATTTTCGAATTCGGAAGAGGAAGCCGTAAAATTAACAGAGATCGTTCCTTTTTTACTGGAAGACGAAATGAAAAAGTTGGGTGGTCATTATAGCAGCGGTCCTGATTGGGGAGTTTATGTAAAAAAGGACGGCTGGCTGATTACCGGCCAGAATCCTGCGTCGTCCGAAGCCGCTGCTAAAGCTTTGTTGGAAGAATTAAAGATTAATCGATGAACAGATTGAGCAAATAGGACTGAAAAATTGTCTGGTCAATCAAACGGAAAGTCGTTTAGACATCCATGTGATAGATGAGATGTTATCAGTATCTTCAATAGTAGAAATTTAAAAAGTCGTTTAGACCACATTTACGTTCTCCTCTGCCGTGCGAATCTACAATAGTAGAAATTTAAAAAGTCGTTTAGACCCTGTCCAACCGGTTATATAATACCAACTGTACATATAAAACAGTCCAATCTGTTTTATATGTCTACTGTTGTTAATGCCGATGCATACAAACAAATCGGACAATAAGACGAACTTGCCTGCGGCAGGCAGGGTCGAAATTGGGCTATATTGTTTGTGCAATCGGTATAACTTCTTAGATGTTCAAATGCTGGACACTGTTGTTGGGATTTTCTTTTTAATCCCAACTTTTGTATTCTTAGCACTTGCCTCTACCAAAGGCAGATAAATGCGGCAGGCAGGTTTGTAATGCGTTCTTAAAAGAAAACTTAGTATTA
>JADGPS010000042.1 GCA_017882285.1 Paludibacter sp.
AAAAGTCCAAGACGGTGAGCAAGTGGAGCGTAAATATATTGAGTTTCACCGGCAATTTTATATTGTTTTGCCAGAGGCATCGAACCCAGCGTTCGCATATTATGAAGCCGGTCGGCAATTTTTATCAAAATAACCCGAATATCTTCGGACATGGTAATCAGCAGTTTCCGGAAGTTTTCAGCTTGTTCCGATGCCTTTTCCCCAAAAACACCACCCGAGATTTTAGTCAATCCTTCGACAATCTGAGCAATTTTTGGCCCAAAAAGATTGTCTATGTCTTCAACCGTGTAATCCGTGTCTTCCACCACGTCGTGCAACAATGCTGAACAAATGGACGTGGAACCCAGGCCGATTTCGCGAACCACAATGCGTGCAACTGCCAGTGGATGCATGATATAAGGTTCGCCCGAACGTCTTTTGATGCCTTTGTGAGCGGCATTTGCAAAGTTGAACGCTTTGGTAATTAGCTCAATTTTCTGGCGATGATTCGTGTGGCGGTAATCCTCAAGCAATGCTTCAAATTCCTGTTGAATCTGATCATCTTCAGTTAATGTTTCCGGTTGGGTTTGTGACATGAAAATTTAAATTATCAGTATTCAGTCAACAGTCAAAGTAAAAAAAATGAATTAAAATTTCTCGAAAAACAGATGTTGCCTGACTTGCAAAGATATAAAAAATCAATTTAGTACTATATTTGCTTTCAAATTACTTTTTACTAACGGGAAATCCGGATTGCATCCATTCGTTGAAATCATCTTACAAAACTACGAATAATTAATCGAATATCCTAACCAGTTGTAAGTATATTTTATGTATTGGTCATCTCAAAAAGCATTGAAATTCAGTCAGTAGTAGAATAAAAAATTGCGGTGATTAATAAAATAGCAGGTTAATAGAATCAAAATCAAATATCAACAGTCATTCCATATCTCCCATGACACTAAAGCTTGTGTAATCAACATCGATTCACCGTTAAGAAGCTGTGTTCCATGCTCTTTTCCTTTTTTAAGAAATAAGGTTTCAGCCGGATTGTAAACTAAATCATACAAAAAATGCTTCTCATGTAGAAATTGATAGGGAATTTCGGGACAGTCGTTCACATTCGGAAAAGTCCCAACAGGCGAGGCATTAACAATCAACAAATTATCATTTAAAATGTCCTCTGTCAACTGGCTGTATGTCAATGCATTTTCTTTTGAAACACGGGACACAAAAGTGGCTTTTATTCCGTTTTTTTGAAGGACATAATTTACCGCTTTCGAAACCCCACCGGTTCCCAGAATAAGGGCATTTTTGTGATAAGTTTGGAGAAAGGGTTTCAGCGAATTTTCAAAACCAATGACATCTGAATTGTAACCTTTCAGTTTTAATTTGCCCTCGGTCCGAATGAATTTGATCACATTAACAGCTCCGACTTCGGCTGCTGTTTCGTCAAGTTCATCTAAAAACTGAATCACTTTTTCTTTGTATGGAATGGTAACATTCAAACCACAAAGTTCAGTATCTGTCTTTAAATCAATAAGTTCAGAAATATCTTTCAATTCATACAATTCGTATTGAGCATCAATGCCTTCTTTCTCAAATTTTGCTGTGAAAAATTTCTTCGAAAACGATTGTACAAGCGGAAACCCAATTAATCCAAACCTTCTCATTCTATTTGTTCTTTTTTCGAATAGATTTAATAATTAACCAAAAAAGCAAAATAAATCCAACTCCGATAAAAACAACAGATAGTTCATGACTGTAGGTATTAATCATATCTCTATTTTCGTTGGCAATATAGCCCAGCAATGCTAACGCACAATTCCACAAGCCAGCACCTAAAGCAGTATAAATCAAAAAATTAAGATAATTCATTTTTGAAAGTCCTGCCGGAATTGAAATCAAATGACGTACAACCGGAATAAATCTTCCAACAAAAGTAGAAGTTTTGCCATGATCGTTGAAAAAAGTTTCAGCTTTCTGAACTTTCTGACTGCTCAGCAAGAATAATTTTCCCACTTTGCTGTCGGCAAATTTGTAAACCACAAATCGACCTAACCATCTAGACATCATATAATTAAATGATGCGCCAATCAAAGCGCCAATTGTTCCAAAAAATATAATCAGAAAAATGTTTAAATGACTGTCCGGTTCTAATGCCACATAAACTGCCGGTGGAATTACCATTTCTGATGGAACCGGTAAAATGGAGCTTTCACAAGCCATTAATGCTGTTATACTGAAATAGTTGGTGTTATTTCTATACCAGTTTTCGATGTGCTGTATAAATGAAAGTGAATCAACCGTTGATGATGGATCGGGTTTGGAAGTGGCGTTTACTTTAAAAATTGAAATAAAAATAAGTGTAATTATAAGAAGTTTCTTAGCCATAAACGGATTTCATGTTATTTTAATAGATTTAAATTTTCTGCTTCCGGACATAATTCCAAAAATAAAGTAACTGCATCTTTGTCTGCTTTTATGGCAATTTTAAGATAAGAGATAGATTTTTTAATGTTTACGAGTTTGAAATAACAAACGGCAACAAACAAATTCACATATTCTATAAACTTATCCTGCTCTTTGGCTGCCAAATAATATTTAATTGCCAGCTCAAACTCAGCTTTTTCCATGCAGATATTGGCAATTGCCATTAAAGTATCGGGCTGATCAGGATCAATCGAAATCGATTTTATGTAAGATAACAAAGCATTATCCACATCTTCCATCCCAATATTAGATTCGGCCATATAAACCCAGGCATCTGCAGCGTCAGGATTTAAAACCAATGCTTGTTCAATATAAGGTAGACTTTCCGCAAATTTTTCCTGTTCCAGCAAGCATATTGCAATTCCTGTCAGTGCATCATAATTTTCGGGATGTGCATCCAGCGATTGTTTGTAATACAAAATGGATTCTTCGTATTTTTCCATTTTTTCGTAACACTCGGCTATGAAAATATCGGTTTGCCAATAACCGTAAGTCGTCAATTTTTTGTATTCCTGATAAGTCTCAATCGCTTCTTCAAACTGATTAAGTTGGAAATGAACATGTGCTTTCTGAACACAAGTAAGAGAATCATTTTCATCGATTGCCATTGCATATTCGTAAGCTTCAAGGGCTTTGGTGAAATCCATCAAGGCAAAATAAAGTTGGCCGAGATTAAACCAGGCTTCATTTGCGAATGGGTCAATGTCGATAATTTGTAAATTTATTGACACAGCCTGTTCAAAATTATCGATTTGCTCGTAACAAAAAGCGAGTTCATAAAGTAATTCTGAATTTTTGTTGTTAAATTTATATCCTTTTTCGAGTAATTCGAACCCATAATCAAACTCCCTTTCACCTAAATAAATATAAGCAATATCCAGACAAACATTATCCAGATCATCCGATTCGTCTTCCACCAATTTATCGCTTAGTAACTTTGCTTCACCCTGTCTGCCGAGTTTTAGAAGAACTTCAATTTTAAGCAAAAGAACTTCATAATCAGTTGATTCAGCAAGTGAATCTAAAACACGATACGCTTTTTTGTCATCTCCGGTAATCAGGTAAATTTTAGCTCGTTTGGTTTTTAGCGCACTGTTGTTCGGGTGTAATTTTAGTCCAAAATCAATGGCTTTTGTGCAATCTTTGGTTCGACCGCTGCGCAGGTAGTATTCAACGATATTTTCCAATTCTTCGACATCAAAATAGCCTTTTGCTGTTCCTGACAAAAATTGTTCGTATCGTTTAATAATATCATTGGATTCTTCGTCCATCGAAAAAGATAGTTTGCGGCTCATATCTTTTAATTTTCTGCAAAAATAGCGTTTTAAATGCAATTAAATAAACTCGTTACAAAAAAGTTATTAACAGCAAATATTATCGTACCTCATTTTTCACATACCAACAAAGGCTTTTTTACGTTTTAGGAATGATATTTGAAGTAAGATATTAGCATTTTTCGGGGGTAACCCGAATGGTGAATGTTTTAATTTGACAGTTCATCATTTATTTATATCTTTGCTTCAAGTCCTAATCAATCTGATTTCTTATGCATTTTTCAGCATTATTCACACATTGTCCGGCTTGCGGATCGGAAAAATTTGTTCAAAATAACGAAAAATCAAAACGGTGTGAATCATGCGGTTTTGTTTACTATCTGAATGCTTCTGCAGCTGTTGCGGCTTTTATAGTAAACGAATCAGGAGAATTGTTAGTGTGTAGACGTGCAAAAGAACCGGAAAAAGGAACGCTGGATTTGCCGGGCGGATTTATCGATGAAAACGAAACTGCTGAGGAAGCCATCAGTCGGGAAATTGAAGAAGAATTAAATGCAAAAGTACTTGCATCTGATTATTTATTTTCATTGCCTAATCAATACGAATACAGCGGATTAACTGTCCCTACATTGGATATATTTTTTTTATGTCGATTGGAAAGTACAACGAATCTACAACCTTCGGACGATGTGGCGGATTGTTTTTTTGTTTCACCAAATGAACTGAATCCGGATCTTTTCGGTTTAAAATCTATAAAAAAAGGCATTGCCATGTTTTTGGAATCGGCAACCAAATGTTGAAAATTCTCAAACATTTTTAATAATGAATTATATTAACAGCATGAAGAAAATAATTGTTTTAGGTTTACTGATAAATTTGTTGACAGTTGCAAGCTTTGCTCAACACAGTCAGATATTTACGAATTCCGATGTTCAGTTTAATCAAGGCAAAGAACTTTTCTCAGAAGGTAAATTTGCCGCTTCATATCGGTGTCTTGAAGAATATTTGAAAACATCTGGCCAAAATACTGTCAGTCAGATGGAGGAAGCAGAATATTATTTGGCTGCCAATGCTTACGAATTGCGTCAACAAGATGCAGCCATTTTGTTGAAAAATATTTTATTACAACATCCTTACACACAGTTTTTTGATTCGATAAATTATATGTTAGGAATGCTCGAACTTGAAAAAAAGAATTTCGAACAGACATTGGTTTTTTTCAACCAGGTGAAAGCAAAACATTTAGGTGAGCATGACCGAATAGAATTCTTGTTTTCGAAAGGTTATGCCTATATTCAAACTAAGAATTATTCAGCAGCATTAACTATTTTCAAGGATTTGAAGGATATGGACACCCGCTACACTCTTTCTTCAACCTATTATTATGCCTACTCCGAATATTGTCTGGGAAATTATCCGGCTGCATTACCCGAATTTCTGAAACTGGAAACCAATCCGGCTTATCAAAACATTGTGCCATACTATATTGTGCAAATTTATTACGCTCAAAAGGAGTATGACCAATTGAATGACAGGACGGAAAATTTGTTGAAAAACAATCCTGATAATAAAAACAATGCCGAAATTTATCGCATTGCCGGTGAAATTGCTTATCGGAAACATGATTACACAAAGGCAATCAGTTATTTGAAAAGTTATGAAAAACTCTTCCCGCAAGTGTTACGAAACGACATGTATTTGTTGGGATTATCGTATTTTCAGACAAAAGATTATAGCAATGCCGTTCAGTATTTATCGAAAGCTACAACCGAAAAGGACGAAATAACTGAAAATGCCTATTTGCATTTGGGGAATTCATACATTAAACTGAAAGATTACAACAATGCCCGATTGGCTTATGAAGCTTCGCTGAGAACGAGTTTCAATAAATCCGTGCGCGAAGAAGCTTTGTTTAATTACGCGCTGACTTCATACCAATCCACTTCCGCTTTCGGCGAATCAATTTCCGCTTTTGAGCAATTCTTAAACGAATTTCCCGATTCGAAATATACCGACAAAGCATACGATTATTTGTCGTCGGTGTATATGACTACCAAAAATTATGATGCGGCTTATCAGTCCATTTCAAAAATAAAATCGCCAAATGCCAAACTGCTCGAAACCAAACAATATCTGTTGTATCAATTAGGAACAGAAGCTTTTGCACAAAATAATCTCGAAAAAGCGATTGAGTATTTTACGCTTTCGTTGCAAAGTTCGTCAGTTGGAAAGTATTCGGCAGAATGTTTGTATTGGCGTGCTGAAAGTTATTACCGCATTAACCATCCCGAACAAGCTATTAGCGATTTAAAAGCATTTTTCAATAATGGATATTCAAGATCGAGTGTCAATCGGGTTACAGCGAATTATTCATTGGCTTATGTCTTTTTTTCCAAAAAAAATTACACCGAATCGCTCAACTGGTTTTTGAAATATGTTGACACAGAGACCAACACGAATGCAACAACATACCCTGATGCTTTGAATCGAATCGGTGATTGTTATTTCAATGCCAGAAATTTTGCCAAAGCACAGACTTATTACGGCAAAGCTGCTTCGGCAAGTCCCAATACTGCCGATTACGCTTTATTTCAGGCAGCTTATGTATATGGTTTGCAGAAAGATTATGCTACAAAAATTTCCAAACTTGAAAGTTTGATTAGCCAATATCCAAATTCGGAATATACCGACGATGCATTATATGAAATGGGACGTGCCTATTTGATGATGGAAAATAATGCAAAAGCAATTGCAACCTATCAACGTTTACTCACCAGCCAACCTACCGGCGATATGGCGCGTAAAGCAGCCTTGGAAATAGGTATGATTTACGACAATGAAAAAGATAACGACCGCGCCATTTCGGCTTATAAGAACGTCATTTCAAAATTCCCCGGAACAGAAGAAGCAAATACGGCACTCGAAAGTCTGGAAACGATTTACATTGAAACAAATGATGTTTCGACCTATCTGGCTTACACTAAAACACTCGGCTATGCTGTAAAATCATTAGGTGTCAACCGCGAAGATTCAATTTCATATATTGCTGCCGAAAAACAATATATGAACGGCAATTACGCCAAAGCAATTATCGGAATGCAGAATTATCTGAATAAATACTGTGCCGGCGGACGGTATTGTACAATAGCTCAATATTACCTAGCCGACAGTTATTACCGGACTGAAGATAAAGCGAATGCGTTGAAAGCGTATCAGGAATTGACAAAAATCGCCGGAAATCAGTATTTTGAGGAAGCCGTTACACGATGTGCCGAAATCACTTATGATCAAAAGGATTATGCGTCTGCATTGACATATTTTACTCAATTACAAAAAGTGGCTCAAAGCACCGAAAACAAAAATGTAGGCAGATTAGGCGTTTTGCGTTGCAGTTATTTCCTCAACGATCATCAAACGACCGTTAAAATTGCGAATGAAATTATGGCTGATCCTCATGCGAGTGACGAATTGAAAGCAGAAGCACTTTACAACCGTGCCAAAGCCTGTCTGGCTTTAGGACAACAGATGGAAGCTGCCGCTGATTTAAAAATTCTTACTGCTGACACTCGCACTGAAAACGGAGCAGAAGCAGAATATTTATTGGCGAATTTATATTACGAACAAGGAAAAATGGCCGAAGCCGAAGCCGAAGTGATGGATTTTGCCAAAAAGAATACCCCGTATCAATACTGGTTGGCACGGAGTTTTGTATTGCTGGCGGATGTGTATATTAAACAAAATAATGATTTTCAGGCAAAACAATATTTGCTCAGTTTACAGAAAAATTACAAACCTGCTGACGAAATTCAAACGTTGATTACTAACAGGTTGAATGCAATCAGTGAACGGGAAAAGAATACAATTATCAATTAATCAATTTCCAATTATCAATTCAAACTTATTGGAAATTAAAAAATTAGAAAGTAGAAACATGAAAACTTCAAAACATATAACTGCAATTCTTTTGTTTTCGCTTGGCTTTGCCATTTCGTCACAGGCTCAGGATACCATTCTTAACCGAAATGTGACGGTAGAACGTGAGTACAGACCAGTAATTCATGATGCCGGAAAAATTAATTCTTTACCTGAGATTTTGGAACCGAACGTGGAGAAATCGCCTGCAACATACAGCGATTTCAATTTGCCACTCAATGTCGATTATAATATTCATACTTTACCCGCGGCTGAACTGGCAACTGAAAAGCCAACGAATAAAGAAGGATATGTTCGCGTCGGAATCGGAAATTACCTGAATACGCTGGTTGATTTTGCCTATCCTATTGTCAATAAACCCGATATGCGACTTGACTTTTCGTTGAATCATTTGGGAACATTTGAACCCAAACGAATGCATTCAACCACCAAAGCGGCTTTGTCGTTTGATAAAATCTTCAAAACGGTTGATTTATATGCCGGAGTTGGTGGCGGTCACGAGTTTTTTAAATATTATGGTAACAATTTCAATCGCGACGGTATCGTTGATTTAAAAACTCTGGCTTTGAACTACAACAATCCTACTTATATTGAAGTAAACCGTGACGGAATTAATTCTACTCCGCGGCTATTCAATTTAAATATACTCGCCAATGACCCGGCAGGCAATACATTCTGGCGTTTCAATTCAAATGTTGGAGTGCGTTCATTACCTATGTCAAGCGGTTTCCGCTATATGGCAGAAATTAATTACAATATTTTCAGTTCTCTCAACGGACAAAACGAAAATCTGATTTATACACAGGCAAAGTTCAATTGGCCAAACAACAAAAACCGCTTTGGACTGGATTTCGATTTGTATAACACGATGTATAATTATAGTAAAACCTCCGCCTTTAATTTCTGGAATACTTTTTCGGTTTTGACCTTAAATCCATATTACAGTGTCGAACGGACGAACTGGAATGTGCGTTTGGGTTTGAAATCAAGTTTTTCATTTGTTCAGGGCAATCTGGTTAATCCTTCAGCTGATGTGCTTGCCGAGTGGAAACCTTTTCCCAAGTTTTTATCCATTTATGCGGGTATCAACGGCGATTATGAAGTAAATACATTAGATAAAATTTTCAGTGAAAATCCTTATTTGTATTCTGATGTTCGGGTAAATAACACCTATTCACCTTATAATTTATTTGCCGGAATTAAGTTAAAACCAGTGTACAATCTGTTGTTGGACGCTTATGTTGATTTTCGTCAAATTGACAATCAGTATTTTTTTGTGAATAAAGAATATAAACTGGCAAATGCCCCAATAGCTATGCCGCTTGCCGATTTTTCATTTTACAGCAATCGGTTTAACGTAATTTACAGCAGTGCTTCAGTATTCAAAATCGGTGTGCGCGCCAATTACAATTTACAAAATTTTCTAAACGTGGAATTGAAAGGAGCTTATAATAATTGGAATGTGAGCACCGAACAATATGCCTGGAATAAACCAAAATACGAAGCCGAACTAAATACCAATGTACGGATTAATCCTAATTTCAATGTTTCAGCAAATGTCTATTACCAAGGTGAACGTTATGCAAAACTTGGCAATACAGCCATGCGGATGCACGATAAAGTGGATATCAACTTGGGTGCATCCTATTCTTATTTAAACTGGTTTACGGCATTTGCCAAAATAAATAACCTAATCAATAATCAATACCAGAATTTCTACGGCTATGATGTGCAGGGAACAAATGCTATGATTGGCGCTGCGTTTACGTTCTAAAAAATACATTAAAAGACAAATAGAAAGAGGCTGTCTCAAAACAATTGGGTCAGCCTCTTTTGCGTAAAATAGAAAAGTAAATTTACGAAGATTGTTTTCAAATATCACAATACCAGTTCTTCAAACAATTTTTCCACTTCTTGATCGAGATTTTTAGCATACCCGGGATGTGGACGTGAAGTTTGGATGCACGAACTCCGAACAGCAGTGAGCCAGCGAAAGCGTTCGGGAATGTCCAGTTGCGCAACTACTCCGCCTTCTTTGCTGCCTATGCAGATTTTTTCGAAAGATTTTAAAGTCTCTTCGAGCAAATCCAAATCCAGTTCGGTTGAAAATGAGTTGAGCCGTTCTGTGTCAAGTTTGTACAACATGCGGATATATTTCGCTCTTTTCGAGAACAAAATAATGCCTGCATTAATAAATTCTTCGCGCTCCACCTTAGGCAAAACACGAATCACGGCGTATTCAAATAAATGTTTTCCTCGCATTTTGAGCTTCATTTAAAAATATGTAGGAATGTTTTAGTCTCTCACTAAGAAATTGATAGTAAATTTCTCTAATCGATTCAGGAGTTTCACTATCTTCCGTCCAATTGGCAAAATCATCGGGAATCAGATTTACCAATTCACGAATAACCTCATCGGTAAGAATTTTCTTACATTCTATATCCACTTCTTCCAATTGGTCGGCAAAAGATAACAATACATGGTCTTTAATTAATGAAAATGGTATCAACGCTTGTTTTTCGTGGTTTGTCCACGAATGATGAAAATATAAAGTGGCTCCATGATCAATCAACCACAATTCTTTGTGCCACATCAGCATGTTGGTGTTTTTCACCGTGCGATCAACATTAGTGAGAAAAGCGTCCATCCACACAATTTTAGACGCCAGCAGTCCATCCACTTTGGTAGTTACCGGATCGAAAGTCAATGCGCCCGACAGAAAATGCAGACCGAGATTCAAACCGCGACTGCCTTGCAGCAAATCCTGAATTTCCTCGTCGCCTTCGGTTTGCCCAAAAGCTTCATCGAGTTGCACGAAAACCAGTTCGGGAACTCGCAATTTCAATAGTTTTGCCACAACGCCGCCAATCAGTTCGGAAATCAGCATTTTGGTGCCATGTCCCGAGCCACGGAACTTGACAACATACTTAAAGTCGTCTCGGCTTCGGCCAATGCGGGCAACGAACCTCCTTCGCGCAAAGGAGTGATATAGCGGGTTACATTTACGGTACGTAGAGTCATATAGAATTTTTTCTTTACACAAAAGTAATAGTTTAAGTTGGGATTGACTAAAATAACTCATAAAAAATTGTGTGTATTTTAATATTATGAAAAAGATTTTCCTTTTGAATTCATTCACAATTGAAAGATAATTTTTATATTTGCAACTTATTAAAACAACTTGTTAGTTTTAGCTACATCAGCTTTACATATTGGAAAAGCTTTAGCTTTGTTATTTGCTTCATAAATTCACCTATTTTTATAACTCACAAATTAAAAATCAATAAAATGAAAACATTAAAGAAAACTACGTTATTGTTACTTCTATCAATAACAATTTTTGGTTGTGGTACAAAGGATGAAGTAACCACAACAATAAAGGATTTTAGTATTGCAACTGATGGTACATTGACAGGAAAAATACCTAATTACACTGAAGGTGTACTTGACTCAGTAGTTGGTTTTTTTTACAATGCGTATCCTATTGTAACAAAGCCCCAAAGTGATGGAAAATTCACAATGAAGTTAGTTTTTAGACCTGAATTATTGCATGAATGTACATATTGGTTTTCAAGTTTAATTGGTGTTCAAATTAGCGATATGGCTACTAAAATTGCCACTAATTCAGATTTAATGGATATTGGAATATGTTATAAATCTGGTAAAAACGTTGCGATGTTAAATATCACTGATGTTAATTTAAAAAGTGAATACAACTTTGTACAGTTTATTTATTCTGATAGGGATTGCACAATAAAAGGTACTAATAACAGGATAGGTTCTAGCACAATTTATGATTTGAATTTAAAAAAGGGTTGGAATGCAGTTGCATACATATCAGTAAATACTACAGATACTATTACAACTACAATTCCTGTTGGTTTTCAATTGAATATTTATTCTACCAACTAATTAGAGCTGAATCATATTGTTTAAGAATTGCTGGTTTTGCTTAAAGCGAAACCAGCAATTTGTTTATAATTAACAAGTTGGTGAACATTGTTGAATGAATTATTCGCACATATTTTTATAAAATCAAATCTCTCATTTATAGCAGATTAACCCTTTAGTCGACTAAACTTCTTAATTGAAGTTCAGTCGATTGTATTTTTATCCAACTCGATTTATTTTTTAAACAGCACTCTAAACGCTTCTTCCACCTTCTTTACCTGAATCAATTCAATATTGAGTTTACTTATATTGATGCTTTTCAGATTGAAATCGGGGATAATCATTTTCTTAAACCCGAGTTTTTCGGCTTCAAGAATGCGTTGCTCAATGCGGTTGATAGGGCGGATTTCACCTGAAAGTCCCACTTCGCCTGCCACACACACATGTTTTTCGATGGCAATATCCACATTCGACGAAAGAATAGCCGAGATCACCGCCAAATCGATGGCCGGATCGTTTACTTTGATGCCGCCGGCAATGTTGAGGAACACATCTTTCTGGGCAATTTTGAATCCGGCACGTTTTTCAAGTACGGCAAGCAGCATATTCAACCGGCGTAAATCGAAACCGGTGCTGGAACGTTGCGGTGTACCATAAGCTGCCGAGCTGACTAATGCCTGCACTTCAATCAGGAAAGGACGAATGCCTTCGATAGCCGAAGCAATTGCCACGCCGCTTAATCCTTCGTGATTTTGGGAAAGCAGCAGTTCGGATGGATTGCTCACTTCACGAAGTCCATTTTGCTGCATTTCAAAAATTCCCAGTTCGGAAGTGCTTCCGAAACGGTTTTTAATAGAACGAAGTATACGATACATATAATGCTGGTCGCCTTCGAATTGCAACACTGTGTCCACAATATGTTCCAATACTTTCGGTCCGGCAATGCTACCTTCTTTGTTGATATGACCAATCAAAATGACCGGAATGGCAGTAGTTTTGCAGAATTTAAGCAGACTGGCAGCGCATTCACGCACTTGCGAAACCGAGCCCGGCGATGATTCAATGGTTTCGGTGGAGACTGTTTGAATGGAATCGACAATCACCACGTCGGGTTGAATGTTTTGAATATGAACAAAAATTTGTTCAAGCGAAGTTTCGGTGACAATATAGCAATCCGGATTAGCAAATTTCAGTCGTTCGGCACGCATTTTTAGTTGCTTTACGCTTTCTTCGCCCGAAATATAAAGTGTACGTTTCCCTTTCAGGTTCAGCACTACTTGTAACACCAAAGTTGATTTGCCAATTCCAGGTTCACCACCGATAAGCACCAACGAGCCGGGCACTAATCCACCGCCCAAAACACGGTTTAACTCATTGCAACTGGTATCGAAACGGGTTTCTTCATCAGTTTCTACATCCGAAATCAGTATAGGCTTTTGTTTAATGATTTCTATGCCAGCAAAATGTATTTTCAAACCAGGGTCTTTGCTGATTATTTCTTCAACATAGGTGTTCCACTCGCCGCACGACGGGCATTTGCCGATCCATTTGGGTGAATCGACGCCACAGTTTTGACAAACATAAACGGATTTGGTTTTTGCCATTTGTTTTGGTTATTAGTTAATTGGTTGATTCGTTGACTGGTTTATCAATTCAATGAATCTACAAATTTAAACAAATCTATCGAAACGACCAAAAGGAGAGAAAGTCAGTTTGGTTTTTTGAGAAATGATAATTTTTCTTACCTTTGCAGCTCCAAAAAGGCTCCGTAGTTCAGCTGTATAGAACGTCAGATTCCGGTTCTGAAGGTCTCGGGTTAGAATCCCGACGGGGTCACTTTAAAAGCGCAACAGTCAAAAAATGCTGACAGTTGCGCTTTATTCATTTACAATTCAACCGGAACAATCAATTTAAAACTAATGTTTCTTCCCATATTAAAAACCCCCGCTTGTCCGGTGACCGGATTAACCGGCAGGTATTTCAAGCGGCTCAGGTGGCTTTGGTAGGCAATATCCGCCAGATTGGTTCCATTTATAAACAGGGAAAACAACTTATGTTTATTCCAAAGAATGTCCGTACCAATTCCGGCATTAATAAGCGTGTAAGCCGGAGTTACAGTTTCGGTATTGTATGCCGAATAGATTTTGTCCTGCTTGAAATCATGCTCAATGCCAAAGGACACAAAGGAATTTTTAAATAATTTCCCCATGGTCTTGATGTCCGCCCGTAGATTGGAAATCCATTTGGCAGGGGGTGTAAATGGTAAATAACGGGTAGAATCAGTCTGATTTAAAAGCTCAGAATAAACATACGAAAAACTGTTTTCGAAATGCAACCAATCCCACGGATGCGGGTGAATATCAAGATAAACTTCGCCTCCGAACATTTGTACATTTCCCGAATCGAATTTATACGTTTGAAAACCATCCCGGATAGAATCGGCGCTAATCACACTATTCAGTTTATGGGAGAAAATGTAATTGCTGATATTATTGGCAAATAAATTTACTTTTGCGCTCACGTGTTCAGTATTATAATCAAGCTCATAATCAAGTTGCAGGCTGCTTTCCGACTTTAATCCCGGATTGCCGATTTCGTACCGGATGGTGCCATCATGCACTCCGTTTGAACTTAGTTCGTCGATATTTGGTGCGCGGAAACCCCGCGAAAAATTCAACTTGGTTATCCAGTTATCGTTTGTTTTCAAACTGGCACCAAGGCTTCCGCTTATTCCATCGAAGCTGCTGCTGAATTCGGTAAATCGTTGGGTTGCCGTTGGGTCGTTGGCTGTTGTTTTAATTCCAGCCGGATTCAGGTAAAGTGCATTGCCGGTTTCGGCACGGTTATCGAAGCGCAATCCACCGCTGATATCAAAATTTCCAACCGTTTTTTCCCCGATAATAAATCCTCCGGCATCGAACAACCTGTATTCCGGCGCCAGAAATTCAATTCCTTTGTTCAGCGAATTCTGATACATTCCGTTCACCCCGAATGAAACAGTATAGCCATTCATTTCCGGCAACTGGTAATTGACATCATACGTAACCGTGTGAAGCTGGAAATACAAACCATAATCTTTCGGTTTGAGCACGTCGGCAAATTCCTGGCGGCGGTTTTGCTGGTAACCCACGGTTGCTTTCAGGCTTCCAGCACCAATCAAAATATTGTTATTCCAAACGGCTTTATAATGGTTGACCTGTTGATATGGCATTTGGTGGTTGTATGAGGTGAAATCAGCATTGCTGGCGAGAACTTCACCGGCTGTTCCATCACTCAAAATAACCGGTTTCGTAAATTTTCCCGTCAAACTATCCCGGTTCCCTTCCACAATTCCCGGAGTGAGATGGTAATAATTAAGCGTAAGATGTGAATAACCCCACCAATTGCTGATTCCAAACAATCCGGAAACTGCATTTTCGCTAAAACCCGAATTATAAACGTAATTGTCCCTGCTGTTTTGATACGCGTGGGCTTGTTTGTTGCTCAACCGCAAATCCCAGATAAATACATTTTTATGTCCGGCAAAATTAAGCGAATAAGCCATCAATCCGTTGTTGGTTTGGTAATTTGCCAACGCGTTGAGCTGCATACTTCCCTGCGGAAGTATCGGTGCCGAAAACAGATTAATAACTCCCGCCATGGCATCCGAACCGTAAGTCAAACTTGCCGGACCTTTGAGTATTTCCACGCGGTTTACGTCATTTTCGTCAATTTCAATACCATGTTCGTCGCCCCATTGTTGGCCTTCCTGCCGGACTCCATCATTTACCACCACCACGCGGTTATAGCCCAATCCACGAATGACAGGTTTGGAAATACCGCCTCCGGTAGTAATTTGCGAAATGCCGGGCTGCGAGCTGAGCGCATCAATTATATTGGTCGAAGTTTGTTGCAAAAGCTGTGTAGCGGTTACAACACTTATTGGTGAAGGGGTTTTGGTCATTTGAGTTGCAACGGCTTGCCCAGTAACTGTCACTGAATTAATTTCAATTACGGCTTCTTCCATCACAAAATCTTTCTGAGCGGTGGAGACTAAATCAATGTTTTGAACTATCATTTTGTAGCCAACGGCACTTACTTGAACTAAAATATTTCTCTTGGGCAAATTGGAAATTTTGTAATTTCCAACTGCATTTGTTATCGCGCCAGTTTTCAGTTCGGGTAAATAAATACTTACTCCAGTAAGCGGTTCTCCTTTATTATCGGTTATTTTACCATTAAGGTTCGTTTGTGTGTCAAGAGTAATCTCAGCCGCAAGGCTTAAAGTTACAACAAACGATATGAGTATTATGATTATCTTTTTCATTTTGTTTATTAAAGAGTGGATGAATAGGAGGATAGATTGCATTTTCAATATCCAATTAAAATTTTTATCAATTAATCAATCAGGTATAATGCAGCAATAAGCCATTAAAACCAGGCAAAAGAAGAATATTTGTTTCTTTCGTAGTTTTATTGCTATTTAAAAATAAATGGAAGAATCAGAATGCAGGCGGTGCCCTTAATTGGAAAAGATGGGTAGAAGTATTAACAAAACAATCAACTGTTGGACGTGTTTGTTCATTGCGAACAATCACAGTCATTTGTGGAATGCTTATTTGGGATTGAGGAATGAAAGTACAAAATTCAAAATCGCAAATCGCACAATCTTGTTGATGAGAATTTGAAATTGAAATTTCATGTGAAGTAACTTCAATTCTTTCTGTCAGATCATGATGAACCAACAGTATATGTACAGGTTTCACAAGTATTGAACCCAACAAAACTGTCAATAAAAACAGCGATGAAAGTACGTGAATTTTATGATTTAATGTTCTGTGCATTGATTTTATTGAACTGCAAAAATAAAAACATAAAATGAGAAATAAAAAAATGTCGTTTTAGATTTTAAACGATTTTATAGCCCAATTGTTTTCCTGAAACAATTAAATTACAAAGCAACTTGATTTCAGGTTGTTTTTTTTCAGATGGGACTGGGCATTTAAATAGTGTAAAGATGAAAAATTACGAGCAGAATCATGAAAAGCATCATGTAAATATTGATGCTGATAAATGATTTTTTAAAATTCAACTCTGATGCTTTTCCAAAAGAAAGTTTAGTGAAAACGCCGATAAACAATATGTTCAACACGAAAATAAGTAGAAAGAAAGGCAATGATAATTTTACAATAACCAAAGGAATCAGAATAGAAGTAACTGAAGTGGCAATAATCCAGGAAAAAATAATATTCCGAAGGCTTTTCGGATTAAAGGACTGATTGACTGTTGGAAATCCGGCTTCTTCATATTCTTTTCCGTATTTTAGCATCAACAACCAGAAGTGCGGTATCTGCCAGATAAACAGGAAAAATCCGATAAAAATAATCGTGGAACTGAATAAATTTCCTCCGGCAGCCGTCCAGCCAATAAATACCGGCACAACTCCCACCAGTGAGCCGGGAACAACGGCAAAAGAAGTGACTCTTTTTAAATTGGTATACAGCAAGTTATACCAAAATATATTGAATAATCCCAGCAATGCCGGAATCAAACCAAAACCGGAAAATAATAAAACCAGTCCGGCAACAATAAATAAAAATGAAATCAGCAAAGCGGTTGTCGGAGAAATTTTACCTGAAGGAATCGGCCGGTGTTTGGTTCTGCCCATCAGTGCATCGAATTTCCATTCCTGAAACTGGTTTAATGCACTTGAACCACTCGCCAGAACAAATACGGCAAATGCCAGTTTGAATGCCGACAAATCCAGTCTGCCGCTGAAAACAATGAATCCGGTTATGGCAGTAAATGTTACGGCGATGGAAACCTTGTATTTTATCAGGGTGGGAATTGATTTTAAAACTTGAATAATCATTTCAAGGTTTTAAGATAATCGTTAATCAGCTTAATATCATTGTCTTTTATGATATTTTTGTACGGTTTCATTATTCCGTGCGTAAAATCTTTTGCAATGTCTTTGTCAGGATCGTAAATTGATGTTTCAATGTATTCTTCGTCCACTTTTACTTTGCGCATAACGCCATTGGTTTTAACCTCAATGGTCGATCCGAACAATCCTTTAAACGAGGGACCTACCAATGGTGAACCATCAATGGAATGACAACCTGTACAAGCGTTATTTTGAAGAACTGTGAACCCGGGATTTGAACTCGCAGCAGGCAATGCAGACAACGCAGCAATCCATTCATCGTATTTTTGCTGCGAAACAATTCTAATGACAGCCGTCATATATGAATGGCTCACACCACAATAAGCCGAACAAATCAAATCAAAATCGCCCAGTTCGCCGGGAATAAACCAGCTGTAATTGTTTTTGCCCGGAACTACATCTTCTTTTATTCTGAATGCCGGAACAAAAAAACCATGGATAACGTCTTTGGAAACCAAATCAATTCGCACAGGTTTATTTATTGGAAGAACCAATGTGTCTGATTGTTTATTGTCTTCGTATTCAAAATTCCATTTCCACATTTGAGCAATGGCTTTCACCTTCATAGCTCCTTTCGGGTCCTGACGCATCGGCAAAAATCCTTCCCAACCGATGTAGAACATAAACAGAACCAGCAGAATTGGTAATGTTGTCCAGATTACTTCCAACAAGGTGTTATCTTTTACCTGAGTCGCTTTCGGATTTCTTTTCCGGTTGTATTTTACGATAAAGAATATCATTATAGCAGTAAATGATACAAGAAAAAACACGGTAAATCCGCCGATTATGAGGAATGCTTTATCTACACCGTGAACAAAATTTGATGCGTTACTGAACATTTTATTTAATTTACATTTTACATTTTACAATTACCAAGTCTCTGAAATCAAATCAGTTGAAAAATGTTTAAAATTTCAATGATGAATAATTATCGGTAAGCATAATCGATAAAAGTGATAAGAATAATCACCGCATACAGCACAAAAACCATTGACACCAGAATTCGCAACAATAGACTTTCATATTTTAAATGCATAAAATAAGTCAATACCAGGAAACCTTTTGTTCCGGCAATCAGTAGAGCAACGGTAACACCGAAAGCGGCCAAATGATAGGATGTTACGCTGATTGTCAGAAAAGTAAGAAACATAAGAACTAACAAAACCCTTGCCAGCACTCTGTATTCGGTTGTATGTGTTGTATTGTTTGCCATTTTTTTAAATTTTAAAATCTCTTTTTTATCTTGGTTCTAAAATCTTGGTTCTTGGTTCTGTTAAGTAATCAGATACAGCAACGGGAACAGGAAAATCCAGATTAAATCCACAAGATGCCAATAAAGTGCTCCATTTTCAAGATGAATATATTTCTTAGAATTGACATTCCCACTTTTCACTTTAAACAGGCAAATGGTTAGCAAAACCATTCCCACAATGATATGAAGTGCATGTAATCCGGTCATGAAAAAGTACAAACTGAAATACAGCAAATCGCCTCTTTCAAGCATTGGCATCAGTTTAGAACCGGGATAAAGTCCGTGTTCAAATTTAGCTCCCCATTCAAATACTTTGTTGAAAAGGAATACGGTTGCCAGAAACAGCGTTACAGAAATCAATGTCATAGCCAGTTTTCGGTTGTTTTTCTGAATGGCAGTCAGCGACATGGCAATGGTCATACTGCTTACTAATAGCACAATGGTATTGATGGCGCCAATGGTTACGCTCAGTTCAAGGCTTCCTTCGTGAAAGTTAGCCGGATATTTTGCCCTGAAAACAGAATATACCAGAAACAATCCGCCGAACAACAAAAGTTCGGTAAAAATAAAGAGCCACATGCCTAATTTCTTGGCTTCGTCATCTGCATGTGCTTCAATATGTGTTGCTTTTTCAGTCATATTATTCTATTTACAATTGCTTTATGTTGATTACTACTTTATCAATGTCAATCTGAATTTTTCTTTTATAAACTACCGACTATAAACTATTCATAATCATACGGATTACTTTTCACTACTGGTGCTTCGTCAAAATTCTCCAATGAAGGTGGCGATGGAATTTGCCATTCCAAGGTTGAACCGTGCCATGGATTTGCAGGTGCAATTTCACCTTTACGCGCACCCTGAACCAAATTATAAACCATCATTATTAAACCGGTAATCAGAATAAATCCGCCAACAGAAGAAATTACTTCTAACGGTTGAAATTGAGGCAAATAATCGAAATATCTTCTTGGCACTCCTTCTATTCCCAAAATAAACTGTGGAAAATACAGCAAATTAAATCCAACGAAAATAATTGCCCAGGCAATGGTGGCGCGCTTAAAATTGTACATTCTTCCATACATTTTCGGCAACCAGTAATGAATCGCTCCAAAAAACGCAAATCCCATTCCTCCGAAAATAATGTAGTGGAAATGTGCCACCACGAAAGCAGTATCATGCACTTGCACGTTGGTTGCAACCGAACCAAGCAACAGACCGGTTGTTCCACCAATTGTGAAAAGGAAAATAAACGAAAGTGCATACAAAAACGGTGGTTTCAAATCGATAGAACCTTTATACATGGTTGCCAGCCAGTTGAATACTTTAATGGCGCTTGGAACGGCAACCAAAAATGTCAACAGCGAAAAGAACCAGCGTGCCTGATTGCTCATTCCCGAAGTAAACATGTGGTGACCCCAAACCAAAAATCCAACCCCGGCAATGGCTAAACTTGAAAACGCAATAGCCTTATAACCATATATTTTCTTTTGGCAAAAAGTAGGAATAATCTCTGTAATGACTCCCAATGCAGGTAGAATCATAATATAAACAGCCGGATGAGAATAAATCCAGAATAAATGTTGAAACAGGACCGGATCGCCACCTAAATTGGGATTAAAGAATCCGATTCCGAAAAGCCGTTCGGCAATTAGCATCAAAAGCGTTATTCCAACTATCGGTGTTGCAAGCAATTGAGTCCAGGCAGTTGCGTAAATAGCCCACGAAAATAACGGCATATTCATAAATTTCATTCCCGGCGCTCGCATTTGGTGAATGGTGACAATAAAATTCAGTCCGGTAAGAATGGATGAAAAACCGAGCACAAAAGCCGCAAAAGTGGCCATGATTACATTTGTTCCGGTCGTGGTACTGTAAGGCGCATAAAACGACCAACCGGTATCGGGAGGTCCGTTTTTGAGGAATTGCGACAATATTGCTAAAATACATCCGGCAATGTAAACCCACCACGAGAAGCGGTTTAATTTAGGAAATGCCACATCTTTTGCGCCAATTAGTATCGGCAAAAAGAAATTTCCAAAAACAACCGACAATCCGGGAATCACCACCATAAAAATCATGATAATGCCATGAACGGTGAATAATCCGTTGTATGTCTGCGGCTTCATTATGGTTTCGCCGGGCTTTAACAGTTCAATTCGCATTAATAAACCCATGATTGCTCCCACAAAAAAGAGCACCATGATGGCATACATGTAAAGCAATCCGATTCGTTTATGATCCAACGTAAATATCCAGGAACGGATTCCAGTGTATTTTCCTTTATGCTCCAGATAACTCACGTATGGTTCTTGTTTTGTTTGATCCATATATTTTTACATGATAATGGTAAAACCTCCTGACTAATTTGGTTTAGTCAGGAGGTTAATTAGTAATTTAAATGCAACCACACAATTTAAAATAATACTTACTTGGCAACAGATCTAAGATATTCAAGTAGCGAGCGAGACTGTGCTTCAGTCAAATTCGGATCAGGCATCGGTACATTCTTGAATTTCACGACTAAACCTTTAAAAGTCGGGTCGTTTTTTTGCATTTTAGTCGTATTATAAATCACGTTCATAATATACTCAGGACTTCTTTCTTTAGTCACATTTCTCAACGTTGGTCCAATTTTCTTTTGATCCAGGTCATGACACGCCACACATTTTGAAGTATACAAACCTTTGCCATCATTAACCATTTTAGGATTAACCGTTCCCAACTCAACCTTGGTTATCATTACTTTTGGTGGGGCAGCAACTGCATTCATGTTAATTAGCAAAAACCCAATGAGCAAGAATGCTCCAACTACAATTTTTCTCGTCATAATTATTTATTTTAATTTGTTCATTTAATTCACTTAGAAACAAAGCCATGCCATTAAGTATATAGTATTATTATCAACAGCATTTCTACCCATACCATCATAGTTGGTATTGCTTCCATCAAATTTTGAATAAGCAACGTATTGCGCAGCAAACTTGGTATTATACCAGGGCAAATACTCTATTTGAAATATAAAACCACTGCTGTTCGGTTTGTTGTCGCCATTTGGAAAATTGGCTACATCGGGGCTGCCTGTGTTATTAAAATACCCGATTGTTGCACCACATCCATTTTTTAAGTATCCATTTACATCTACTTTAAAAGATTGAAAGTTATAATTGGTTTCGGCCGACAAATCCCGAACTTCATTTTCGGTTGTATAAGAGGAATGTAAAGTAAAAGATCCAAATGGCAATGCACGTTCATATTGTAAATCAACGCCTACATCGACAAATTTATCTAAAGGTCCTGAAATTCCGGTAAGAAACTGAGTAGAAGCAATGCCATATGTGCCTAATTCCAGATAATTTTTATCCCATTCGTGTTGTAATGCTAATCGCCAATAGGGGATGAAGCCCTTTATCACATTCGTATTGGTAGTATCCGGAGGATTAGGTGCACCTATTTGAGCTGAGCGATAGGTAGAAAATTCAGCAAAAATCAAATTATTGAAAAGTCCATAGGCTCCTACACCTATTACCTGACCACCCAGACTTTCAATCAAAGTTGATTTTGCAGGAGACGGAGCTGTAGCCGCACTTGCATAAGGAAATCTCCATGCCGGTGAAGTATTCCAAAGATCTTGTGAAGTCGGATTATTATTTAATGTTAAACCGTAAAGCAAACTGTTCGACCCAAAATTTACGGTATTTGCATAACGAATATCCGCATTATCCAAACCAAAACTTCCATCAGCGTAAGTCATTTGAATAAATGATCCGATATGAGGAGTAATTTGCCCTGCGAAAAACAAACTTAATTGTTGTGGAAATTGCCCCGAGTTATTTTGTTGTCCAACCACATCTTTTGCGATATTCGCAAAAGAAGATTCAACCATAACTGACAAAGGCAAATTGTTCAGTAAATTTAATCTTGTTCTGGGGTTTAGTGAATCTCCCTGATCAACAATTGTACTTGCTGTATTCAACGTATATCCATTCACTTTAAACTGCCGTCCAAAGGAATTTAGTTCCGGAAATGAAGTGTGGCAGGCAGTACAGGACATTGAAGTTTGACGTGCATAACTCGGCAACGATTTTGCAACATTAAACGGCAACAAAACAATGATCAAAGCTATTATCCACTTTGTAAAATCATTTTTTGTTTGGTTGATTTTCGAAAAAGTAAATGAATCTGAGCAACTTTTTAACCAATTTTGTTCGTTTTCCATGACTAAATAATTTAAAAGTTTAATTCTGTTGTTTATTTTTCTTTTTGGGTTTTATAAGATATACTACCGCGAAAACAAGTATAAAAAATAATATCAAAATGCCGGTAACTTTCAAAACATCCAACGTATATCGTTGTCCCTGTGGATCATAACTGTAACACAGCATCAGTACCTTTTGAATGGATGGACGCGGCTGTTCTTTATTGGCTTCAATCAGAGCCATTTTAAAATCAATCGGTTGGAAAGTGATTCCATACAAATACCGGGTTATCATTCCCTGCGGACTTACGGCAATAATAGCCGAAGGATGCACGAAATCCAGTCCTACAGCTTTGGTAATAAAACCGGCGGCATGTGTGATATTGAAGATTGTGGCACTGTCGGTTGTAAGAAAAATCCAACCATCGCTATTTCCTTTTGCATAACGCTCGGTAAACCGTTTCTTTTTTTCTTTTGCTTTTTGCGGTGTGTCCCTGAAATTAAAACTTATGGTAATTACCTGATAATCTTTACCTAATTTCATATCTGTTTTGTGAATTACATCGCCTACACCTTCCAACAACGGACTGCAAAGCCCCGGACAATCGAAATAAACAAAAGATAAAATGGTCGGTTTATTGATAAGTTGCCTTAAAGTTACCTTTTCAAATTTATCATTTACAAATTTCAAATCCAACGGAATAATGCTTCCAAGATGTTCTACAATACCAACTTCAGGCGATTGATCAACCTGAGCATAAGTGCTTTGATAAAATGCACTGACCAATAAAAAGCAAAAGATAAAGATTTTTTTCATAACATTTCTAGTTAAATATTTCCGGCTTTTCTCAATCTATTTAAACTATAAAGAAGATACAGCAAAACACACCCAAAAACCATCACCCCGAATGTATATAAAACAATAATCCAGATGGGTTTAAACAACACATTCCAAATGGTGCGATCAGCTGTCATGCTTGGTATGTCTGTAGGTACACCGATTTTCATCGTTTTCAGACGTGAAATTTCTCCATAAGTGTCATCGTTTACTTTTACCACCAGCTTTACATTTCCATCTTTATCACCCGGCAAATCTTTCGGAAAATCAAATACCGCAACGCCATCGGCAGTTGTACGCTGTGATTCGCCAATTTGCAATCGTCCGAAATAACGGTTGGCAAAGAGTACAATTTCATCATCTTTCAATGAAACGACACCTGTTTTCTCGTTTGCTTTTACAGTTACCGTTATTTGATTCGACTTCTTATCAAAAGCCATATCAACCTTTACCAACTGACTTTTGTTTGTGTCGGATATTGATAATTGCTGCACATAATCCTTATTGAAACTGCGAATATAAGAAATGATTTTCCAGCGATCTTCTTCCGAAAGCACATTATTAAACGAAGGCATAATTACCCTGCCGGTGTTGAGAATGTAAAATAATTCACCGTCGGTAAGTTCTTGTGTTTTAGCCGATGCCAAATCGGGTGGAACCGGACTCAGCGATTTAAGGCTATTTCCCTTGGTGGGATCGCCGTGACACGACACACAGTTTTTTGTATAAACTGATTCACCAACCTTTGAAGTGGTTGCATCAAACTTGATAGTACTGTTTCTGGCTTTTTTATCAGCCGGTACATTCCAGTTGTTCTCAGCAAACGAATGCAGAAAAAACATTGAAACGATGGCAAAAGTAACTATTCTTAAATTTCTTGTGTACATAAGTTGTCAGTTTGATAAAGGACTAAACAAATAGTTTCTTATTTTAAGTCCCCTTTAGGGGATATAGGGGCATCTTCCAACTGTTCAATCGTTTCGTGAACCGGAATGATTGGAATTACTTTCGCTAAAAGGGTGATTATTATCAGTACTAATATAAACGGCGCTATAGTAATCAATGTTTCAACCAAAGTTGGCGTGTAAATTTTGAAATTCAACGGCACATTCTGAATCGGCAAATAAGGATGTTCCTGAGTCGGAACCACAATAATCATTCGTTTAAACCACGCTCCGAGCAAAACCATAATACCAATTACAAGCATCGGAAGCGGTTTTCTCATCTTTTTGAATAACAGCAAAATAATAGGTAAAACCAACCCCAAAATCTGAACCGACCAAAAAAGAACGGCGTGATTGACGGCAAATAAATCACGTATTAGTATCGCTTCCGATTCTTTCATTTTATAAAACGGAACCATATATTCGTTCAAATTGAAATACAAGTAAACCAACGAAACAAGTACCAGCAATTTGCCAATCATATCAAAATGGTTATCAGTAATATAATCCTGCAATTTATAATTTTTGCGGAAGAAATACATGGCGATAATTACGGCGGCTGTTCCCGCCACAAAAGCTCCTGTAACAAAATAAGGCCCAAAAATCGTTGAATCCCAACCGGCACGTGATGTATTGGCAAATAACCACGAAGTAACGGTGTGAATGGCTAGTGCCACAGGAATTATAAAAATGGCAATCGTGCGAGTGGTTTGTTTGATTATTTTATTTTGTTCCGGCGTATTGTTCCAGTTCAGCGAAAGCACTTTATAAATATTCCGGGCAAAAGGAGGGAGATTCTTTAATTTTTCGGAACAAATTTTCAAATCGGGAATCAACGGAATGTAAAGAAACAAAGCACTTATGATCATATAAACCGTTACCACGGTCACATCCCATAAAATTGGCGACTGAATTTGTCCGTGAATAATCACATTTAACAATCGCTCCGGACGCCCCATATCTAAAATAATTACAATACCTGCAACCGAAGCAAAAGCCAGTGCAATGATTTCGGCAATTCGCGCCAGTGGTGACGCCCATTTCTGACCAGAAAGTCCGAGAACTGCACTGATAAGCATTCCGATAAGACTTGTCGCAACAAAAAACACAAAGCTGGAAATATACATTCCCCACGAAACATAATCGCCCAAACCGGTTACTACCATCCCGTTTTTCAACTGCAAACCGTATGCTCCGAGACATATTACCAACGAAACACCCAGAAAGCCCATCCAAATCACGAAACTTTTATTCAGCCGGATTGGACGCAGCAAGTCGGATGTAATTTTATCTGTATTTGATTTTGTTGCCATAATATTTTAATTTCCAATTTCCAATTTCCTAATGAACAGATGACCCAATTAACCAATTCTAAGATTCCAGTCTTTCTCCTGCTTCTTTCTTGTCTTTATCCTGGAATGGATATTCTTTTCCTTTTGGCGGTAAATAATAAACCCTTGGGAGTGTTCCCAGTTCGGGCATCAAGGTGTAACCGCCATTGTCTTCCAGCAATTTTTTGAATCGAACTGTTTCTTTGGTCGTTCCGTTAGTAACAGCATCTTCATTTTCGTCACCGAAATAAAAAACACCATTCGGACAAGCCGAAACGCAATACGGCAATTTTCCTTCGCGCAAACGGTCGGCACTGAAAAGGCATTTCGAAATCGTTCCTTTTCGTTGCGGTACGTTTAATTCCACATCATAAGTCAGGTTTTCGTCTTCGTGCGAGTGAAGCGGTTCCGCCCAGTTGAAAACCCGTGCGCTGTACGGACAAGCAGCCACACAAAAACGGCAACCGATACAACGTTCGTTATCAATCAATACAATGCCATCGGCGCGTTTGAAAGTTGCATCAACAGGGCAAACAGCCACGCATGGCGGATTGTCGCAATGCATGCACGGTTTGGGCATATAATAAGCAGGTGTATCTTTTGCATCCTGCATTTTAAGCGTGTTGATATGGTGTTGTTCCGGGCGGAGGTGGTGGGCATCGTTACACGCAGCCATGCATTTGCGGGCGTTCCGGCATTTCGACAAATCGATAACCATGACCCAGCGATGCCCTTTTAAACCATCTCGTCCTTCTTTTTGAAGATAGGTAAGATTTTTGAGCGGTGATTTTGTTACTTTGGTCGTATCGCTTTTTTCGATTTCAAGCAGCTCATTTTCAGCTGTTAAAACTTTAATTCTTTCTCCTTGTTTTTTTCTTTTATCATAATTAATGCCTGCAAAAATAGCCGAACCTCCGATTAAAGTGCCTACCCCTACAATTCCTATATCCTGCAAGAACTCCCTTCTTGATTTCTTTTTGGGCTTTTCTTCTTTTTCACTCATCCTGCTCGAAATTAAAAATTAGTAACTGGAATTAATTGATGCAAAGATAAAAATATATTAATAGGAAATTGTATCAGTACAAAAAAAATAATTTCTTCAAAGAAAATTTGTGCTTATGATTAAAAAATATGATTTTTTTTAATATATAGGTTTGCAAATATAGAAGAAAGATTTTTAATAAAAACGTTTTTACAGGAAAAATAAAAGAAATAACAAACACTGGACACTAATGAAGAAAAGAGTAGCTTTGCAAATATTACTATTTATCAGAATTTTAGGAAACTAAAACACATGATTTTAGAGATAGATAGGATATTGTAAATACAGATAGAAAATATTATCCAAGGATAACTAAACCAAACATAAATAAAGGATTTCAAAATTTGTTTATAAATAATCATACGAAAAGTTGGAGGCGTTAAAAAGGTTTTGTAATTTTGAAGAATGAAATTGGTTTATCCTAAACATTTTTCATTTAAAAGAGTAATAATGAATAAACAAACATTAATTAAAAACTAATATGGCGAAATCGCAAGAGAGCATTAACAAGAAAGATAAAGAGACAAAACGTTTTAAGAAACAAAAAGAGAAAAAAAAAAAAAGTGAAGAACGTAAAAAAAACTCACAAGGTGGCGGGCTCGAGAACATGATGGCTTATGTTGATGAAAATGGAATCCTTACAAATACGCCACCCGATCCGACAAAGAAAAAAGTGATTGATGCAAATAGTATAAAAATTGCGGTTTCCAAAAGGGAAGAGGAGGATACACTAGCTATAAGAAATGGGAAGGTTGAATTTTACAATGACTCAAAAGGTTTCGGTTTCATTAAAGACCTTGCAACTCAAGAGAAATATTTTGTTCATGTCAATGGTTTGATTGATGAAATCAAAGAAAACGATATGGTCACTTTTGAACTCGAACGTGGTTTAAAAGGAATGAATGCCGTCCGAGTGAAGAAGACGTGATTCTCTAATTACATCTATCAAGGGAAATAATATAAAAATGAGTTTTTAAGGCTCGACTATGTAGGGTTTAATGGATGATACATCTTATAGTTTATCAAAAACTGAATATCAAAAATTTGTCAAAAAATATTTTATGGATATAATTGAACAATTAAAAACGATTAATTCTACTTTACCAAATTGAAAAAAGGGATGGTTTGTTTTGTTATATGGTTAATTATTAATATCTTAGAGTAATTATTAACGCACTCTGATTGTTTTGACAATGAAGCCAAAACGAGCAGATAAAAAAAATTTTCATTACAAAACAGAATACGTAAAATCATCTAACAATAGCCTTAACGAGCTGATAAACAGCAAGTACAATGGTTTATTTAAGGTGTACACGAAGAGCTGTACGCATGTTGCGGAAGAGTATTTGTCGGGGCTGCTACAATGCGAAAAGGGACATGAGAACATGGAGCGAATGGTGGAAAAAGTGAATGATTCCGATTATAAGCGATATATACATTTTCTGTCTGTCAGTAAATGGAGTGCATCTGATGTAAATTCGGTCACGATGAAATCGGTGGACAGCTTATTACGAGAACAGAAAATAAAGATTGGATTGCCAACAGGACTTGTAATCGACGAAACCTCACACCTGAAAAAGGGTTATAAATCAGTAGGAGTATCTCGCCAATATGCTGGTGTTGTGGGCAAAGTCGATAATTGCCAGGTTGCTGTACATGTGTCATTGTGCAATGAAAAGTTTTGCAGTTTGGTGGGCACAGAATTATTTTTACCAGAAGTGTGGACAAAAGACAAGCAGAGGTGTGATGAAGCAGGTGTACCCGACTTGGATCAAAAATTTCAAACAAAGCCTGAGTTGGCTTTAAAGTTAGTAAATCGGGCAATTGATTCAGAAATAGAATTTGACTTTATAGCTGGCGATGGACTTTACGGTCATAATGCAGAACTGACAAGGGCTTTGGATGCTTTGGATCAATTTTATGTGTTGGATGTTCATAAAGCCGAACTTATTTTCCTGACAGAACCTACGTTCTCCATACCAGAACGCAAAGGGAATAGGGGTAAGTTT
>JADGPS010000043.1 GCA_017882285.1 Paludibacter sp.
GCTGAAAGTATTTGCTCGTAATTCATAAATTGCTGTATTAATTTCTTGCAAAGATAACACATTTATTTGAATAAATAAACGCTATTCTAAACTACAGCCCAAAACAATTATAACTGTCAGACTGACAATTATAATCAGGATAATTTTAATTGTTTTCATAACTTTTTGATTTAAAAATTTGAAAATAGTTTATGAGATATTTTGGTAAAAAAAAATAGACTATTTCTTGATTACTAATTTCAATAAACTCGGCAAAACGATTAATAATAAAGGCAAAGCAAGGATTAGTCCGCCAATAACGGCAATAGCTAAAGATTGATGCATTTGAGCGCCACTGCCAATACCAAGTGCCAACGGAATAAGTGCAACGATTGCTCCACTGGCAGTCATCAATTTTGGACGAAGTCGTGCGGAAATGGAGTAAATCAAAGCATGATTAACGGTTGAGTTTTTCAATGCAGTCAGAAATTGCTGAATGGTGAAAATACAGTTCTCACCTATAATCCCGACTATCATAATTAGTCCGGTGTAACTTCCCACGTTCAGGGGTGTGTTGGTCAGAAATAACGCCACAACACCACCGACAACTCCCAACGAACTCACAAAAATAACGGTGAGTGAAAGTTTCAAATCTTTGAACATAAACAACACCACTGTAAATACGAGTAACGCTGCAATAAAAAGTATTTTCAGCAATTCTGAAAACGATTGTTGCTGCTCCGCATACGAACCACCATACTCAATCTGGTAGGAGGGAGGAAGGTTGATTTTCTTGAGTTTTTGTTGAATATCTTTCATTACGCTTCCCAAATCCCTGTTGTTTAAGCGAGCACTAACCACGCCCATAGTTTGCAGATTTTCGCGCTCAATTTCAGTTACGCCACTTAGGAGGCTGAAATCTGCAATTTCTTTAACAGGAATAAAATTGCCGGTGCCGGTACAAATTTTCGCGTCTTGTATTTTTTCAATTGGCGTTTTGTTGTTTTGCGGAAAAATCATCCGAATATCCGTCAGTTGTTCCTTTTCAGGGATAGAACCAATGACCAAACCTGAGATATACGTTTCCATTTGCGATTGTAAATCAGCAGGATTGAGTCCAAATTGTTTAAGTTTTTCTTCTTTCGGTAAAATTTTCAACATCGGACCGGCCACTACAATCCCATCGAAAACATCTGCCGTTCCTTCAATAGTTTTCAGACTGTCAGCCATTTGCCTCGACAGCGATTGTAATTTTTGATTATTATCGCCAAATATCTTTATTTCAATCGGTTGAACGCTGCTCATCAAGTCACCCAGCATGTCGGTAATCACCTGCCCGAAATCTATTTTTAATGCCGGCAGTGTTTTTTCAATCTGCATCCGGATGTCATTCGAAACTTCATCTGTAGTTTTATTTCGTTTCGCTATTAATTCAATCAGGTAATCGCCCCGGTTGGGTTCGGTAATAAAAAATCCCATTTGCGTACCGGTTCGTCTTGAATAGGTTTTAACTTCGGATGTTTTTTCTAGAATTTTATCCACTTCGTTCAGCATTCGGTTGGTTTCTTCAAGTGATGTTCCAGGAGGCGAATTATAATCCAACACAATGGAACCTTCATCCATTTCGGGCAAAAATCCGGTTTGTAATTGTGGCAACATCAGCACAAGACCCAGGATTAAAATCGCTATAAAACTAATACTGATATACGGTCGTTTTATGAAAACTTCAATCCACGGACGGTGCTTTACCAAATGAATTTCTGTCGAATCAGACAATCCTTTGTTTTTCGAAAAAAGCAAATAAATAACAGGAAGCCCAAGCCATGTAATGACAAATGAACAAACCAATGTCACAATCATCATTTCGGTCAGAATTTTGAAATATGCACCTGCAACGCCCGACATTAATTGAAAGGGAAACAATATGACAATGGTACTGAGCGATGAACTGACCATGGAAGGGAACAGAAAACCAATGGCTTTGCCGACTAATTCTTTCGGTTTTTTATCCGGAAATTCTTCGTGTGTTCGATGAATTTGTTCCACCACAATAATGGCATCGTCAATGATAAGTCCAATAGAAGCGGCAATGGCACCGATAGTCATGATATTGAAGTCGAAGCCGATAAAAGCCATGCTGATAAAGGTAAGAGCCAGTGTGAGAGGAATGGTTACCAATAAAACCGAACCGGCTTTGTAGGAGCGTAAAAATAACAATACTACGATAATTGCCAATGCCAATCCAATCCAAAGTACATCGATAATACTGCGGATACTGGTTTTCACGAATTCAGCCTGATTGTAATAAGGTTTCAATTGAACTCCTTTGGGCAAAATTTTGTTCAATTCATCCACTTTTGCCGAAACCTGAGTTGCAACGTCTATCAAATTGCTTTGCGGCTGTTTAACTACTGCAATTAGAGGTACATTTTTTCCATCTGCTTTAATTTTGATATATTCATTCTGCTCGGCAACCTGAACGGTGGCAACATCCATAAATTTTACTTTTCGGATTCCATTATCGAAAATGACCAAATTTTTTAATTCATCAATGGTTTTTAGTGTAGCATCAGTCACCGTTAAATACAATCGATTGTAATCCACGGTATATCCGGTAGATTTTATGAAATCGGTTTGTTGAAGAATTTTTTGAATGTCGAGTGGATTGATTTTGAGTGTATTGAGTTTCCGTTCGTCTAAAACGATTCGATATTCTTTTTCTTTTCCTCCGATAACCTCTACCGAAGAAACTCCCGGAACTCGCGACAAATAAGGTTTTATGGTGTATTGAGCAATCAACTTAAGTTCTACCTGACTTTTCGTATCCGATTTAAGCGAATAACCCATGACCGGCAAAATGGAAGGATTCATTTTTTCCACCGTAATCTGAACATCGGATGGCAAATCGTTTTTTATCTGGGAAATCTGCGATTCGATTTGTTGTTTATCCAAATCAATATTAGAATTCCAATTCATAAAAGCGGAAATTTCACAACTTCCCATACTGGTTGTACTTCTGATTAAATGCAGATTATCAACTCTTTTAATAGCATTTTCGATTGGTTTAGTAACCATCACCATCATTTTCTCAACGGGTTGTTCGCCGTTTTGGACAATGATTTTAATTTTTGGAAAAGTAACATTCGGGAAAAGTGATGTTTTCAGATTCTGATAGGAGTAAGCACCACCAATCAAAATAAGCAAAAGAATAACCGCTATTGGACTTTTAAAACGCACAAAAATCTTTTCCATATTACTTTACAATTCTTACCACCGTACTATCATTCAAACCATAAGCTCCTTCTATAATAATTCTATCGGTATTACTCAAAGTGGATGACAAAGCTTCAACCGTAATATCGTTTTCAATCCCTTTCTTTATTGGAACCTTGATTGCCAACTTATTGTTTACCACTTTCATTACCCAAAATTCGGTTTGTGTTTCGTTTGTCATAACAGCTTCACGCGGAACCAAATAAGTTCGGCTGTGTCTGGCTTTCAAAATTTCGACAGTCAGATTAAGATTCTCAGGTAACTTTTTATTTGTGTGAGGTTTAATGAGCACTTGTTGAGTTTGATTAGCTTCGTCCACCGTTGGAAGAATCTGATAAACAGTCCCTTCAAATTTGGTATCTTCACCCAACACAATTGTACATTTTGTTCCTGTTTTTACTAATGAATTATACTCGAAAGGTAAATTTAATTGTACCAAAACATCGTGGTTTTCAGCCACGGTACAAAGCGAAGTTCCTTCCACCACATAAGCTCCGTTTTCGGTAATATTTAACGTGTTAATTACGCCTTGTGATGGAGCAAACACTTTAATTAATCCCATATTTCCGGAATTTGAGTTTTCCAGCGCTTTGTTTTCCTTGGTTTGGATTTCGAATAACAAATCGTTTTTCTTAACGTAATCGCCAAATTTAATGGAAATTTTATGCACATAACCCGAAATAGGAGAAGCTACCATATTCTTTTTCAGATAAACAGTTTTGCCATTGAAAGTCAATTTGCTATCTATTTCTCCAAATTTCACGACTGAAGTTTTTATACTGACAACCTGCGTTTGCTCTTCCTGATTTGTTTCTTTTTTAACGCAGGAAGCTATCATTAATGATATTATTAATCCCGAAATTAATATAGAAATATTCCTCATATTATATTTTGAATTGTTAATTATAAATTAAGTTAGTAGTTCCAATAATTATAAGAATTGACTAACAGTTGTTTTTCCATTTTCAGCAACAGATAATCCTGCTTTTTTGCCGTAATATCTTTTAGTAAATTCTTAAAATCCATGACAGAAACCAATCCGTGGGCAAGTTCATTTTCATAAACTATATAAAGTTTATCATAGCTATTTAATTGATTTTCAATCATTATTCCACGTTCATTAAGCGATTTAATCTGACTTTTGATTTTATCTTTATTGATTTCCTGTTGTTTCATAAAATGACTTTTTTCAAACTGAAGAGTTTGAATATTCACAGTCGATTTTTCTTTTTCCAATTTGTGTTGATTCCCATCGTATAGATTCCAACTGAAAGTAAGTCCGGCACTAAATCCAAATCGATCAAAAGTGGGGATTCCGACTGCATTATAACCGGCATTGGCAAACGCACTCAGTTGGGGTTTGTATTTCAGTTCAATAATGGATTGATCGGCTACAATGCCCAAACTGTCGAGCTTGTACGAAGTAAGAAATTGTGATCCGGAGCCAGCTTTCGTCCTTATCTGCAACTCAATTTCCTGAATTTCTACTTCGGCAGAATCGTTGATGCCACAAAGCAAATTCAAATCATACAAATTTGCTTTGTAATCGTCTTGAAACGATTTATTGGTTACTTCCAGATTTTGTTTTTCAATTTCAAGAAGCATCAAATCCGATTGTTTGTAAACCGCATTTTCAACTAATTTATGCATTATATTCAACTGATCGTCAAGTTGTTTCAGTATAATCTCACTATTTCTAATTTGAGTCTTCGATTTCAGACAAAGAATATACTGATAACCAACTAATTGCTCTACTTCGTGAATGGTCATGCTCGTTAAATTTTCATTTAGTTTCCGTGAAATATCCGATTTTGTGGAATAAACTTTTAAATTTATTTTTCCGAGAAGTGGTTGCTTTAACGAAATAAATGCCTGATACTGACCACCATTTGTAATTGATAAATCATAACCGGTATAATTGTTGGCACCATTCGAAGATAAATTAAAACTGCCGGGATTGCTATCGTGAGAAATGATAGGAGCGAAGAGAATGTTTGATTCAAGATTGATTTCAGGACTTTTCAGAATGCGTTCGGTTTGTTGTAAATCAAGATCAATGATTTTATTGTCGTTCTTGTTTTTCTGGATTAACGGACTGTTGATTTTGGCTTGTTCCAGGTAATAATTCAAATCGCGTTGTTGCGACAAAATCATTTCGGAAAAGAAAAATAATAATATTGACAATAGTAACTTATTCATATTATATGATTTGAATCTAAGTTTAATCAATTTCTTTCGAGTTATTCAATTAACATTGCTACAAAGATACAATAACTCTACATTAGTTGTTATAAAAGGAATTAAAAAATAGTTTTAATGCCCTCATAATTACCAAAGCTTTGTTTTTTTTGCTTAGTATGTAATATCAGGATGAGATTTAATTTAAAATTTAAACACCCCGAATCGTATCAGATCCGGGGCGTTTAAATTTTAATACATTTATTTGTGTTTATGTCCGCGAAGCGATTTAGGGGAGCCCTTCCACGAGCATCCGAGGCAATAAAGCATCGTTAAATCGAAACCCTCCAGTGACTCTTCGGGATAAACCGGTTTTATTTCGTATTCTTCTGTAACCGTCACCAGTAAAATTTTTTCCCTTTCATTTTTGATAAAAAACCGTTGGGCATCACATTGCGGACAGTGCAGGTTTTTCATGTTTTTAGCAGAATCTTCAGTTTATTTTTTCTCAGTCGTTTCTTCAATCAGCAATTCATTATCGCATCTGAAAACACGCCCGGGGAATTTATTTGGCCAATTCAGATTATGAGTAGCCATAAGTACTGTTGTACCTGATTGACAGATAGTATATAGCAGTTTCACCAGTTCATTTCCGGTTGCAGTGTCGAGATTTCCGGTTGGTTCATCGGCCAAAATCATTTCAGGTGAGTTGAGCAAAGCACGGGCAATAACAATGCGTTGCTGTTCGCCACCCGAGAGTTGATGCGGCATTTTTTTCCCTTTTGACTTCATCCCAACCTGAGTTAGTACGTTTTCGATTTGGTCGTTGATGGCTTGTTGCTCTTTCCACCCGGTTGCTTGTAATACAAAATCAAGATTTTGATTCACTGTACGGTCAGTAAGCAATTGAAAATCTTGAAAAACAATACCAATTTTACGGCGTAAAAACGGAACTTCATTCATTTTTAGATCATGTAAATCATAGCCAAGTACACCCGCAACGCCGTATTTTACAGGAACTTCGTGATAAATTGACTTTAACAACGACGTTTTTCCACTTCCTACTTTTCCAAGTAAGTAAACAAATTCACCTGAATGAATTTCAAGTTGAATATCTTTTAATACCAACTCATCTTGTTGGTAAATATCAACATCAACGTATTTAATTAACAATTTCTTTTCCATGAAAAATTTCAGTTAGCAGTACGATAATTCTATATTCTTGAATTAAGTGCTTGAAATACAATTAATATAATTTCAATTTATTATTTTAAATCAAAGAAAACAGCATCTAAAAAGATACTTCAACTTTTTTAAATTATCTATTTGCAAAAGTAAAGATTAATAATTTAAATCAAGAAGTTTCAATTCCTTTTTTTGAAAATATATTACTTTACCCGATTTTAATATTTTTTTGATTGAAATTTTGATTATTAATATACTGAAAAACAGCAAGCCGACTATCAACTTGCTGTTTTTTCCTAACAATTTGTGTCAGTGTTATTACATTCTTTTACTTTTACCTTCAATGTAAGTCATGAATTTATCACCCTCATTCGATATTTCAAATTTTGTATTTACCGTTTCATTGTCGAGCAACGTATAAGTCAGTCGAAAAACAGGAGCATTCTGAATTTTGTCACTTGTCATTACAATCGAAAAGTCAGAGTAGGAAATATTATAGTTAATCGTATGGCCTTCATTATCAAAGTAAATTGCTTTTGAAGGATTTTTCGTGAAATCCAAATACACAATCATTAAATCATCGTGAATTATTAACGGTTTGTTATTCGTTGCCGGGTATTCGGAATGACTTTTCCGTTCAATCACTTTTTTATCGAGATTGAAAGCAAAAGAGAATGTTCCACCGCCTTGACCGGGTTGCCCTGAACCTTCACCTTTCCATTCGCCGATGAGCCGACTCCATTTGTCCCAGTTCCCGTTTTGTTGTCCGAAACAAATGGTAATTAAACCCAATAATGTAATTGTCAGAAATAGTTTTGATTTCATTGTTTCTTTTAATTTTTAGTCTGGTATTCTCTTATTTGGAAATTATAAACAGTGATTTGTTCTTACTTCTAATGTGCTTTTTATAGGACGAAAAAGATTGGTTTTAAATTGTATTACTTTCATATTACTTATAAACTGTTGTTTGAAAATGAGCTTATTTCCTCTTAATTTATATTTGTTGCAAATTTTTATCTTTTCTGAATTTTACAATTTTTGTAATCAGGTCGAACGGTATTGGCTTCTTGAACGGAAACTGAATGGCACCTCTAGAGCATTTATAGTCGGCCAATTCTTCTTTAAAAACTTCGATGGGAGTTGCTTTGGGATAAAAGCCGACATGATTTGTGTGGGCGGCAAACCACACCAATATGTCGTTCAGTTTGAATCCGGGCATGCCATAACTGATTACTTCCTTTGCCTCAGGAGCAACTGCTTTAATTGTCTGCCGAATTTGTTCCAGCAACATTTGAATTTCTTCGGGAAAACCGGCGATATACTCATTAATGTCTGTTGGTTTGGTCATAATTGATTATTTTTTTAATTCAAATATTTAACAAACCGATGCAATCTTCCGATTGACAATTTCCAAAATTTCCTTTTCCCGTTCGATGGCTTTTTGTTCCAATTCATTTACTTGTTCAAGCATTTGAATTACAAATTCTTTATCGGTTAAACTTCCGGCATTAATTTTTACATTTAATGCAGCACCTAAAACTGCCGAACGGGCAGCCAATGCTCCAACTCCGGCGTCGGAAACCGAGTTTGGATTTCCGTTTTCGGCCATGGCCATCATCACTTCCATCGATTCGTAACTGACTTGCATTACACGGAACGGAATTTCCGTGGCGGTGCGCGTTGCTTGTTGAATGGCAGCTTTGCGTGTCACCTTTTCGCTTTCATTTTTCTGTGACAATCCGAAAGCTTCCATAATGCCGTTGAACGCCTGTGTGTCTTCATCAATCAACCGGAGCAATTGGTCCTGATAAGATTTCCCTTTTTCAGCCCAATCGGAAAATTCTTCCCAGCGGTCTTCCCAGCCTTTTTTGTGTGCCGACAAGTTCGCCACCATTGTTCCCAAAGCCGCACCCATTGCGCCCATGCAGGCAGAAATTGAACCTCCGCCAGGTGCTGCCGATTCCGAAGCAGTTTCAAGTGTAAATTGCTTCACAGTTAAATCCACCAGGTTTTTTTGCGTTTGATTTTCCATACGATATTCTATAATTTTCTTTTTTGGATCGAAAGGTGCCAACTCATCCAAACCCATTGATTTTATTGCAATTTTCAATATTTCTTCATCCGAAATGCCGGTGGATCGTCGCTGTTTATGCAAAAAATATTTTCCGGCATCGAGCATTGCTTGCAAAGGAATCACGCCCACCAGTTCCGAGCCGGTTACCCGAATGCCCCGAAGCGCTGCACGTTCGCAGGCCAGTTCGAAAAGTTGATGCAACGGCACAGCATTTATGTCGGTAATATTGAACGACAATTGCGCGATGCCATATTCTTCAATAAACCAACCAATTCCTTTTACGCCTTTCAACAGACCGGGAATATAAACAGGATTGCCAAATTCATCTTTTATAATTTTTCCTGTCAACGGATTTCCTTCGCGCTTCACTCTTCCTTTTTCACGAATATCATAAGCTATGGAGTTTGCCCAACGGGTAGAAGTGGTATTCAAATTCACATTATAAGCAATCAGAAAATTACGCGCACTCAGCGCGGTAGCACCTGTTTTCTTTACTTTTTCGTTCAGTTCAGCCGGTCCGAAATCGGGTTTCCAAGCCGGATCGATCAGCTTTTGAGCCAAACCTTCGTATTCGCCGGCACGACAATTGGCCAGATTACGACGTTTTTCTTCTGAGGCTGCAAATTCGTAACAATAAACAGGAATGCCCAATTCGTCGCCGATTCGTTTTCCTAATTTGCGAGCATATTCCGCCGTTTCTTCCATGCTGATTCCTTTTATTGGAATGAGCGGAAGCACATCGGTGGCACCAAAGCGCGGATGTTCGCCATGGTGTTTACTCATATCGATGGTTTCTGCAGCGATTTTTACGGCACGAAATGCTGCTTCACAAACTTCGTCGGGCGATCCGACAAAAGTCACCACCGTGCGGTTTGTGGCTTTTCCAGGATCAACATCAATCAGTTTCACACCTTCCACCGATTTTATTTCACGAAGAATTTGATCGATAATTTCCATGTTGTTTCCCTCACTAAAATTGGGAACACATTCAATGATTTGTTTCATAATAGTTGCCCCCTAACCCCCTAAAGGGGGAATAGAGATAAATTAGTGAATAATATATTGTTATGTTTTATATTCTATTTTTGTATGAGCATATTATTTATTCCCCCTTTAGGGGGTTAGGTGGCCATTTTCCCTGTTTTCCAAACTTTTTCGGGTTTCAATTGTCCTTGTTGGTATAATATTTCTTTATAATCATCAGTTTTAAACGCAATTATATCGGCAATATTCCCCGATTTTAAAATGCCTCTGTCGGTTTTATTCAATGCTTTCGCAGCTCGACAAGTCAATGCTGCCCAAACTTCAGTCATGGTCAGTTTCTCGGCTGTACCTAATATGGTGGCCTGAACCAAAAGATTTCCCATGGGTGCAGAACCCGGATTCCAATCGGAAGCAATCACCAACGAAGTGCCGGCATCAAGCAATTTTCTAGCCGGAGCAAAAGGTTCACCCAAACCGAGCGAAGCACCCGGAAGAACCACCGGAATGACATTTCCTTTCGCCAAAATTGCAATTTCTTGTTCGTTGGCTGCCTCCAAATGATCGATACTGAGAGTTGACGTTTCATTGGCCAACAAAGCCGAACCAACACTAAACTGATCGCCATGCAGCACAATGTCAAATCCTAATTCTTTGGCTTTCAACAAATAGGTTTTCGCTGCCTGAACAGAAAATGCATTTTTCTCCACAAAAATATCTACACGATTGGCCAATTTTCTTTTCAACACTTCGGGCAATAACTTGCTGATAATGTGTTGTAAATATTCAGTTTCGGTTCCGTCGAAATCTTTCGGAAGAATATGAGCCGCCAGACAAGTTGGAATTAAGTCGGCATCCGTATTTTTATCGGCCAACTTTATGGCTTCCAGTATTTTCAATTCCTGTTCAACCGATAATCCGTAACCGCTTTTCACTTCAATGGTTGTAACGCCTTGTTCAACTAATTTTTTAGCGCGTTGAGCCGTCAATTCAGCCAATTCGTTTATCGACGCTTCACGTGTTTTTTGCACAGTATTCCAAATTCCACCTCCGGTTTCGGCAATTTCGAGATAGCTTTTCCCCGACAAGCGCAAAGCGTAATCGTTGGCACGCGAACCGGCCCAGCAAATATGCGTGTGTGCATCAATCATTCCTGGCAAACCGACATAATTACCTTCCAATCGTTCAATTGTTGTCGGGTTGTATTGCTTTTTCAATTGTTCAAAAGCACCCACAGCTATTATTTTTCCATTTTGATGCAAAATGCCACCATCGGGAATAATTTCCATTTGATCGTCGGACAATTTCCCTTTTTCGGGCAAATTATCCATGGTAAGGATTTGTTTGAAAGGTCCGGTTAGTGTCATAATAAATGCCCCCTAACCCCCCTAAAGGGGGAATTAAAAAAAGGTTGATTAGAGTTTTTTGATATAAATAAAGTTACTTTTATTTTCAGTCTTTTGTGCTCATAATAATCGAAAAATTTCCCCCTTTAGGGGACCAATTTCTTTCTGTTTTCAATGGCAGTTTCATAACCGGCATCGGCATGACGGTAAATTCCCATTGCCGGATCATTGAATAAAACCCGACTCAGACATTCGGCTGCGCGATTGGTGCCATCGGCCACAACAACCATGCCTGCATGTTGCGAATAACCGATTCCAACGCCACCACCGTGGTGGAACGAAACCCACGTTGCACCGCCACTTGTATTGGCCATCAAATTCAATAATGGCCAATCGGAAACCGCATCCGATCCGTCCAACATGCCTTCAGTTTCGCGATTGGGTGAAGCCACCGAACCGCAATCGAGATGATCACGTCCGATAACAATCGGTGCTTTTACTTTGCCTTCTTTCACCAATTGATTGAAAAGTAAACCTGCTTTTTCGCGTTCACCCATTCCCAACCAGCAAATGCGACTTGGTAAACCCTGAAATGCAACTTTTTTCTGCGCTTCGGTAAGCCATTTTTTCAACGGTTCATTTTCGGGAAATAATTCCATTAATGACCGGTCGGTGGTGTAAATATCTTCAGGATCGCCCGAAAGTGCCACCCAACGAAATGGACCTTTTCCATCGCAAAAAAGCGGACGGATAAATTTCGGAACAAATCCGTCGTAATCGAAAGCATTCTTTTCGCCACCCTGACGGGCAAATTCACGCAGGTTATTTCCATAATCAAAAGTTATGCTGCCACGTTTTTGCATTTTGAGCATAAAACCGACATGACGCGCCATGCTCTTTAAAGATTTTTCTTTGTAAATCACCGGATTATTTTTCCTCAACTCCAATGCTTCTTTCAAAGTCATTCCGTTTGGAAAATAGCCGTTTACAGGATCGTGAGCCGAAGTTTGGTCAGTTAGAACTTCCGGAATAATATTGTCGTTCAATAATTTCTCGAGCACATCGCCAATGTCACCAACCAATCCGATGGAAACAGCATCGCCATTTTCTTTTGCATCGAGAACCCATTTCAGGGCTTTATCATAATCGAATGTCATTTTGTCGATGTAACGCGTGTCGAGCCGTTTTTTGATTCTCTCGGGATCAACATCCACGCCCAAATAAACAGCTCCAGCCATGGTGGCAGCCAATGGTTGAGCACCACTCATACCACCAATTCCTCCCGAAACGATTAATTTATGTTTCAGATCGCCCTTAAAATATTGACGTCCACATTCCATAAAAGTTTCGTAAGTTCCTTGCAAAATGCCTTGCGAACCTATGTAAATCCAACTTCCGGCGGTCATTTGTCCGTACATCATCAAACCTCTCGATTTCAATTCTTCAAAATGTTCCCAAGTTGCCCAAGCCGGAACCAAATTACTGTTGGCAATCAAAACTCGTGGTGCTTGTGGATGCGAACGAATCAAACCAATCGGTTTTCCTGACTGAATGAGCAACGAATGATTTTCGTCCATTTCCAACAAAATGCGAATAATTTCTTTCACCGATTCGGGATTCCGTGCGGCTTGTCCGGTTCCGCCGTAAACAATCAAATTGGCTGGATCTTCGGCTACCTCGGCATCTAAATTATTCAACAACATGCGTAACGGTGCTTCCGTTTGCCACGATTTTGCATGCAAATGATTGCCTCTGGGTGCTACATAATAAGGATGATTAGCGTACTTTTCAATAAATTCCGAATAATTCATGGTCTTCGTTTTTAAAATCGATGTGATGTTTTTTAGCCGTTTGATTGAGTTGGAAAATAATACTTTTAGATTGAATCAAATCAATTGCTTTTTCAATATCGTCTGAGAAAATCCGGTCGGTATCGGCAAATGTGATTTGCTCACGAATAATTTTATGAGCCTCTTCTATCAAAATACCAGATTTCAGCGGTTTGCGAAAATCAAATCCCTGGGCGGCTGTAAGCATTTCGATGGCCAGAATTTTTTCCAGATTTTCCACAATCCGCAGACTTTTCCGAACGCCGATTGAACCCATACTCACATGATCTTCCTGACCCAGTGAAGTAGGAATGCTGTCGGCACTTGCCGGAAAACACAAGGTTTTATTCTCGCTGACCAATGCGGCTGTGGTATATTGCAAAATCATAAATCCGGAATTTAAACCAGTATGGCTCATTAATAATTTTGGAAGTCCGGGCACACTTTCCATCATCGACAAATACACACGGCGGTCGGCAATATTGCCCAATTCGGCAGCCGCCAATCCGGCATAATCAATCGGCATGGCAATGGGCTGACCGTGGAAATGACCGCCACTGATTGTTTTATCTTCAGAAAAAATAATGGGATTGTCGGTCACCGAATTAATTTCAATCAGAATGGTTTCTTTCAGATGCAGCCACGCATTGCGCGACGCTCCATGAACTTGTGGAATGCATCGCAACGAATATGGATCTTGCACGCGGTGGCAGTTCTTATGCGAAACCACAATTTTGGAATTATGAAGCAATTTTCGCATTCGTTTTGCCACGTAAATACTGCCTGAGTAAGGGCGAAGACCGTGCAATTCTTCATCAAAACAGGTCACAGAACCCATCATGGCTTCATGATTTATAGCGGCAATAATATCGGCATAATCCAAACAATTTTGGAATTTTTCCAACAAAATAACCGCGTGAGCACTCATAAATTGAGTGCCGTTTATCAAAGCCAATCCTTCTTTCGGACCCAAATCGACCGGTTGCAAATTGAATAGTTCCAGCACTTCGGACATGGGTTTTATTTTGTTGTCGAACCAAACTTTTCCCATACCAATCAGTGGAAGAAAAAGATGCGAAAGTGGTGCTAAATCGCCCGAAGCACCGACCGAACCTTGCTCGGGGACGCACGGAATGACATTGTTGTCGATATGCCACAAAATACGTTCAACCGTTTCGACGGCAATGCCGGAATAACCTTTGCAAAGCGCGTGAACTTTGAGAATCATCATTAATTTGGCTATTTCCCTGTCAATCGAATTTCCAACACCCACGCTGTGGCTCATCAACAGGTTGTATTGCAGTTTTTTTGTGTCTTCTTCGCCAATCAACGTGGTGCATAAAGGTCCAAAACCGGTGTTAATGCCGTAAACAATCTTCTTTTTGTGAACGATTTGTTCGACGACATCCCTGCTTTTTTGTACATTGAAGCGAACTTTTGTGGTTAGAATTCCTTTTTCGAGTCCACGAGCCAGATTGAGCGCCCGACCTATGGTCATTTCCTCTTCGCCGTAGCGGAATTCTTTAAGGGTTTTGTTTTTTTGCATGATTTTTTTCAGTTGAGTACGGCCGGCAGAATAATATTTCTTTGTCAAGCATTGGAAAAGGAATATTCATTCCAAATACATGCAAATATATTAACTTTATTTTTCTTAATCTAAAAATCAAAGGTTTTTTTATATCTAATTGCTGTTTTTCATTAATTTTTTTGATTTATATAATTCATTCCGTTTTTTTACTAAAAAATTCAATCCTTTTATTACTTTTGCTCAGCGAATCTATATAATTATGTATTAAGAATTAAGAATGAATACTCCCAGCATTAAGAAACTGTATTTCAAGGATACTTCCTTTGCCAATTTGATGACGCACAGGATTTACAATGTGTTGTTGTATGCCAGTAAATACGACGCTTTTGTGTTGGAAGAAGATGGACGAATTGATGAGTTGATTTTTAATGAATATACATCGCTGCATTTACGTTATCCACCTCGTTTTACCTTGGTTTCAACGGAAGAAGAAGCCAATTTACAACTCAAAGACCGAACCTTCGAATTAATTATTTCAATGCCCAGCGGAGATAGTATCAATCCGTTTGAATGGGCAAAACGCGTGAAAAAACAATTTCCTGATATTCCTATCGTAGTGCTTACGCCATTTTCTAAATCAGTATCTCAACGCATTGCCAATGAGGATTTAAGTGCTATCGATTACGTGTTCAGTTGGTTGGGAAATTCCGATATTCTGTTGGCTATAATCAAACTGATTGAAGACAGAATGAATGTAGAAGCAGATGTAAATTCGGTTGGCGTTCAGGTTATTTTATTTGTTGAAGATTCTATTCGATGGTATTCTTCGATCGTTCCGCATCTTTACAAATATGTTTTTAAGCAATCGCGCTCCTTTATGACCGAAGCATTGAACGAACACGAACAAATGCTCCGTATGAGAGGCCGTCCAAAAATTTTATTGGCACGATCATACGAAGAAGGAATGGCCATTTACGAGAAATACAAACACAATATGTTGGGGGTAATTACCGATGTGAGTTACCCACAAAATGGTGTGAAAAATAAAATAGCAGGGATAAATTTATGTAGTGAAATCCGCAAACAGGATAAGCACATCCCGCTTATTTGCGAATCGACTGAAGAATCAAATCATGCTGCGGCAGATCTCGTTAAAGCGACTTTTCTGAATAAAATGTCAAAAACACTATTGATGGAATTGCGCGAGAAAATTACCGATAACTTTGGTTTTGGCGATTTTATGTTTGTTAATCCTATAACAGGAGAAGAGGAAGCTCGCGTAGAAAATTTACGTGGATTGCAGGAAAGCATTTTCACTGTGAGCGATGAATCGCTTTTTTTTCATGTTTCGCGCAACAATATTTCACGATGGTTATATTCACGCGCCATGTTTCCGTTGGCTGAATTTTTGAAAAATATCAATGTAGAAAAAGATATTTCAAGCGATTTGGCAAAAGTCCGCCAGATTATATTTGATGCAATTGTACATTACCGAAAAGTTAAAAACAGAGGCGTTGTAGCTGTTTTTCAGCGTGATCGGTTTGATCAGTATTCCAATTTTGCTCGTATCGGTGAAGGTTCTTTGGGAGGAAAAGGTCGTGGTCTGGCTTTTATTGACGCTATGATAAAACGAAATGAGAGTTTCGAAAATTTTGAGAATGCACTGATCATGATACCTAAAACGGTAGTTTTATGCACTGATATTTTTAACGAGTTCATGGAACTTAACGAACTCTATCCGATAGCTTTATCGGATTTGGATGATGAAGTCATTCTGAAACATTTTTTGAAAGCCCGCATTCCAAAGCATTTGATTGCCGATTTGCACGTTTTTCTGGGAACTGTCAATACACCAATTGCAGTTCGTTCGTCCAGTTTATTAGAAGATTCACATTATCAGCCTTTTGCCGGAATTTATTCCACCTATATGGTACCATATAACGGCGAAAGTAAAACACAAATGCTGCTAATGATTACCGAAGCCATTAAAGGGGTTTATGCTTCCGTTTTTTATCGCGACAGCAAAGCGTATATGACGGCAACAAAAAATTTGATTGACGAAGAAAAAATGGCTATTGTGTTACAGGAAATTTGTGGTAATGCTTATGAAACCAGATTCTATCCTTCATTTTCAGGGGTTGCACGTTCGTTGAACTATTATCCGATCGGAGCAGAAAAATCAGAAGACGGAATTGCCAATATTGCCATGGGACTTGGAAAATATATTATGGATGGTGGCATGAGTTTGCGTTTTTCGCCGCCTTATCCCAACAGTGTTCTTCAAACCAGTACGTTGGATTTGGCATTGCGTGAAACACAAACTTATTTCAATGCCTTGGATTTAAGTCAGACTCAATTTGTTCCTCAGGTTGATGATGGATTTAATTTATTGAAAATTCCCGTTGCTGATGCCGAAAAAGATGGCACACTTCGTTATATTGCTTCTACTTACAATATACAGGATAGATTTATTTACGATAGTTTGTTTGAGGGTGGAAGAAAACTGATAACTTTTGCTAATATATTACAACACAATGTGTTTCCTCTTGCAGAAATTTTAAAAGAAGTGCTGCATATTGCGCAATCCGAAATGGGACGACCTATAGAAATTGAATTTGCTGTCAATCTGGATTATTCTCCCAAGAAACAACATACATTTTATTTGCTTCAGATTCGTCCGATTGTAGACAACAAGGAAATGATAAATGAAGATATTGGTTCAATTCCTGAAAAAAATGCTATAATAACGAGCAAAAGTGCTTTGGGACACGGTATTACAACAGATTTGTATGATTTGGTTTATGTAAAACCCGAAGCATTTAGCGCAGCAAAAAATCAGCTTATCATGTCTGAAATTGAGCGACTGAATCGTCAATTAGTGAACGAAAGCCGTCATTATGTGCTCGTTGGACCGGGCCGTTGGGGCTCAGCCGATCCTTGGTTAGGAATTCCTGTAAAATGGTCACACATCAGCAATGCGCGATTGATTGTAGAATCCGGTTTATCCAATTATCGTGTTGATCCAAGTCAGGGAACCCATTTTTTTCAAAATCTGACTTCATTCGGTGTGGCCTATTTTACCATCAATCCATTTCTGGGAGATGGAACCTATGATACTGAATTTTTAAATGCGCAACCTGCTGTTTATGAATCGGAATTTATCCGTCATATTCGTTTTGAAAAGCCGATTATTATAAAAGTGGACGGACGAAAAAATAAAGGAGTTGTGTTGAAACCTGAATCGGCCCCCAACCCCTAAAGGGGAGTAAAACTTAAAAATAAAAGAATTAATATCATGATTATTCATTCAAATAAAATTCAAACTTATAAACTTAGCTCTTATTCCCCTTTAGGGGTTAGGGGCTCTTAAATTAATTTTTTATGTTTAAAAAGCATCCTAAAGGATTATTAGCCGCCTCATTAGCCAATATGGGTGAACGTTTTGGCTTTTACACCATGATGGCAATTCTGACATTTTTTCTTATGTCTAAATTTGGATTAGATGGTAAATCTGCCGGAATCATTTACAGTATTTTTTACTTTTCTATTTATGCTTTAGCTTTACTTGGTGGGGTTATTGCCGACCGTACAAAAAATTACAAAGGAACCATTCTGACTGGTATTGTTTTGATGGCTGTTGGTTATTTAATTATTGCCATTCCAACTCCAACACCGGTTGAAAATTTCACACTAAATTTAGCACTGGTTTGCAGCGGTTTATTTGTGATAGCTTTCGGAAATGGGTTGTTTAAAGGTAATTTACAGGCACTTGTTGGTCAAATGTATGATAATGAAGAATATGGAAAAATGAGAGATTCCGGATTTTCGTTGTTCTACATGTTTATTAATGTCGGTGCTATTTTTGCACCGCTTACGGCCATTTTTGCACGTGGTTGGTGGTTGAATAAGAACGGATTTGAATATAATTCTGATTTGCCAGCACTTTGTCATCAATATCTGAGTGGTTCTTTATCACCCGAAGCAGCAATCCGCTACAGTGAATTGGCTGCAAAAGTGAGTTTGAACCATAATTCTATCGATTTGGCAACTTTTGCAAAAGAGTATTTAAATGTTTTTAATACCGGGTATCATTATGCTTTCGGTATTGCTATTTTTGCTATGCTTATTTCATTAATAGTTTATATTGTTAATCGAAATAAATTCCCAAATCCGGGTGAAATTAAAAAATCATCTACAACAACTAAGATTGTTGAGATGGATGTAAATGAAGTCAAACAACGCTTTTATGCGCTATTTGCTGTACTTGGTGTTGTTATCTTCTTTTGGTTTTCGTTTCATCAAAATGGTCAGACACTCAGCTATTTTGCGCGTGATTATGCTTTGTTGAAAATTGGTTCGTGGAGCTTTGCTGCTGAAACGTTTCAATCCATGAATCCTTTTTTTGTTGTTTTTCTAACTCCGGTTGTTTTAGCTATTTTTGGCTGGTTGCGTGCTAAAGGCATAGAACCTTCTACTCCGCGAAAAATTGCTATTGGTATGGGAATAGCCGCTTTTGCATTCCTGGTAATGGCTATTGGTTCATTTGGAGTTCCTGCTCATAAAGCTGTGTTGGCTATGGGTGGATTGGGAGACGATCAACGTGTTACGCCTTATTTATTGATGTTTACATATCTGATACTAACTTTTGCAGAGTTGTTTATTAGTCCGTTGGGAATTTCATTTGTATCAAAAGTGGCTCCGCCTAAATATCAGGGAATGATGCAGGGTATGTGGTTAGGAGCAACTGCTATTGGTAATTTGTTCTTGTTTCTGGGAGCAATTTTCTATGAAAATATTCCTATTTGGCTAACATGGACTGTGTTTGTTGTTGTATGTCTGATTTCTATGTCAGTTATGTTTTTTATGGTCAAATGGTTGGAACGAATTACGAAATAACAAGTATTTGGTAATAAGTAATTTACAAAGAGAGGAGGTCTGAAACAGACTTCCTCTCTTTTTTTGCGGAAAGTCAGGGATTCGAACCCTGGGTACAGTTGCCCGTACAACGGTTTTCGAGACCGTCCCGATCGACCACTCCGGCAACTTTCCTTCTCAAATGGTTGGCAAAAGTACAATATTTTTTTAAAATTAAATTTCAGATTCCGTTTTATTTTAAATATTTTCAGGCTTGTTTTAGTTGAAAAATAAACAAAACCCTAATTTTTCATTCTTTACTACTTATTTTTGAGTGATTTTTAGTAATTTTGCCGATCATAAGCCAGATAAGCAAAATCAAAACAAAATGAATATAGATTTTCCAAAATCAAATGGTTTAGTGCCTGCTATCATTCAGGATGAATGGACATCAAAAGTGTTGATGCTCGGTTATATGAATGAAGAAGCATTAACCAAAACACAGCAAACCGGTCAGGTTACTTTTTTTAGTCGTACTAAAAATCGCTTGTGGACAAAAGGGGAGGAGAGCGGTAATTATCTGAATGTTGTCTCCATTACACCCGATTGCGACAACGATACTTTATTAATAAAGGTGCATCCGGTTGGACCTGTTTGTCATACAGGAACTGATACTTGCTGGGGCGAAAGTAATGCCGATGATATATCTTTCCTGAAGTACCTGCAAGACTTTATAACTTTACGTTTTAAAGAAATGCCCGAAGGCTCGTATACTACTTCTCTCTTTAAAAAAGGAGTGAACCGCATGGCTCAAAAAGTTGGAGAAGAAGCCGTTGAAACAGTTATTGAAGCAACAAACGGAACTGAAGAAGGATTTATTTATGAAGCATCAGATTTAATGTATCATCTTATAGTATTACTCACTTCGAAAGGATATTCACTTGAGGATTTGGCAAAGGAATTGAAAAAAAGACACAAATAAATGTTAGTAACAAGACTAATTAAGAATTGAAATAAAATAATTTGTCTTATTTATTTAATTTTATTTGAATGTTTTTTGATTTAAAATTGACAATCTTTATCAGCAAACGCTTTTATTAATGGAAAAAAAAGCGCAATTTTGCACTTTATTTCCGGTAGAATTTCAACCTCATTTTTAATAACCCTTCTCCTGAATGGCATTAGCAAACGAGAATTATTTAAAAACTCCCGAAATCTATTGTTTTGACGAAATAGAGAAGCGCGTTAACGCTTTCAAAGTACTTCACCCAAATTCAAAATTAATTCGTTTAGGAGTTGGCGACGTTACCCGTCCGCTTCCAAATGAAGTTGTACGGGCAATGCAAGTTGCCATAGATGAAATGAGCTTGAGCGAGAGTTTCAGAGGGTATAGTCCACCTCAGGGTTATGATTTTCTGATCGAAAAAATATTAAAAGATTATCGATCATACGGTATTAATATTGATAAAGAAAGTGTTTTTATTAATGATGGCGCAAAATCAGACATTGGCAACATTGGCCATGTGTTAGGGCGCGATAATATTATTGCTATTTCAGATCCGGTATATCCGGTTTATGAAAATGCAACTATTATGAGTGGACGTGCAGGAGTGCTTACCGAAGAACAAAAATGGAGCAATGTTGTTTATTTACGATGTTCCGAACGAACCGATTTTGTTCCAGAATTACCAACTGAAAAAGTGGATGTTATTTACTTGTGCAATCCCAATAATCCTACAGGAACTGTTTTGAAAAAAGCAGAATTAAAGCGATGGGTTGATTATGCAATTGAACATCAAAGTATTATAATTTACGATGGAGCCTATCAGGCATATATTAATGAACCGGATTTACCGCGAAGCATTTACGAAATAAAAGGGGCCAAAAAAGTGGCCGTTGAAGTACGAAGTTATTCCAAAACAGCCGGTTTTACTGGTCTTCGTTGTGGTTATTCTGTTTTTCCGCAAGAATTGATAGTTTACACCAAAATGGGTGAAGAAGTTCCGCTTATTAAACTTTGGAACAGACGAAACGCAAACTATACAAATGGTGTGTCCTATATTGTTCAACGGGGAGCTGAAGCTATTTACAGTCGAAAAGGTAAAACCGAAACACAGGAATTGGTAAATTATTATCTTACAAATGTTTCACTCATAAGAAACGAATTGAAATCGTTGGGTTTTAAAGTATATGGTGGAATAAATTCGCCTTATGTTTGGGTTAAAACACCAGATAATCAATCTTCATGGAAATTTTTTCAACAGTTATTATATGAAAATCAAATTGTGGGAACTCCGGGAATTGTATTTGGAATCTCCGGCGATGGCTATATGCGATTTTCAGGATTTAGCAGTCGTGAAGAAACATTAATTGCTTTGGAACGGATACGTAAAAGTAAATATTAATCAATAATTATAAATAGATTATGTGTGGAATTGTAGGTTATATTGGAAACAAACAGGCTTATCCTATTCTTATTAAAGGACTTCAACGTCTTGAATACAGAGGATACGACAGCGCCGGAATTGCATTATTACATAACGATAAATTGAACGTTTATAAAACAAAAGGAAAAGTTTCTGACCTGGTTCATTTTGCTGAGAAAAAAGACATTGAAGGAACAATTGGTATTGCACATACACGTTGGGCAACTCATGGCGAACCCAATCAGGTAAATGCCCACCCACATTATTCGCAATCCGAAGAATTGGCTTTAATTCATAATGGAATTATTGAAAACTATGCCATACTGAAAGAAGGATTGAAGGAACATGGTTATACATTTCAAAGTCAGACAGATACAGAAGTATTGATTCAACTTATTGAATTTATCAAAAAAACCAACAATATTAATTTAACTACTGCAGTTCAATTAGCGCTTAATCAAGTTGTTGGTGCGTATGCAATTGCAGTTATAGAAAAAAATCACCCGGATATCATAGTGGCTGCTCGTAAAGGAAGTCCGTTGGTAGTGGGAATTGGTGAGAATGAATTCTTTTTGGCTTCCGATGCAACGCCAATAGTAGAATATACCGATCAGGTAGTGTATATTGGCGAAGAAGAAGTTGTTACTTTACAACGTGGCAAACAATTAAAAATCAAAACAATAGGAAATGTTGTGAAAACACCAGAAATCAAAAAACTGGAAATGACCTTGAATCAATTGGAAAAAGGGGGTTATCCTCATTTCATGATAAAAGAAATCTTTGAACAACCTAAAACGCTGAGTGATAGCATGCGTGGTAGAGTAAATATTGATGAAAATAACATTACGCTGGCCGGTTTTATCGATAATAAAGAAAAGTTTTTGAAAGCCAAACGAATTATCATAACTGCTTGTGGAACTTCGTGGCATGCCGGTTTAATTGGTAAATATGCTATTGAAGAATTTGCTCGAATTCCGGTTGAAGTGGAATATTCGTCTGAGTTTCGTTACCGTAAACCTGTTATTAATCCTGATGACATTGTGATAGCCATTTCACAATCGGGAGAAACTGCCGATACATTAGCTGCAGTTGAATTGGCAAAATCTCAAGGCGCTTTTATTTTCGGTATTTGTAACGTGGTTGGTTCTTCTATTCCACGTAACACACATTCAGGTTGTTACACGCATGCCGGTCCTGAAATTGGTGTCGCATCAACGAAAGCATTTACTGCTCAGGTTACTGTACTCACCATGTTAGCCATGATGATTGGGAAAGAAAAAGGAACATTGAATCAGGAAAATTATCTGAAAATTGTACACGAATTAGCAAGAATTCCTGAAAAAATTAATCAAATACTTAAACAAGATGAAACGATAGCACAGTTTGCAAAAACATTCACCTATGCTCAGAATTTCATTTATTTAGGTCGTGGATATAATTTTCCTGTTGCTCTGGAAGGCGCATTGAAACTGAAAGAAATTTCGTATATCCATGCTGAAGGTTATCCTGCAGCTGAAATGAAGCACGGACCTATTGCCTTGATTAGTCAGGAAATGCCGGTGGTAGTCATTGCACCAAGTGCGGGAATGTACGAAAAAGTGGTTAGCAACATTCAGGAAATTAAAGCCCGTAAAGGAAAAATTATTTCAATTGTTACCGAAGGAGATGTGGTGGTTAGCAATTTATCGGATTATAGCATTTGCATCCCCGATACCGAGGAATGTCTGGTACCTTTATTGGCAGTTATTCCGTTACAATTATTGGCATATCATATAGCCGTAGTCAAGGGTTGTGATGTCGACCAACCTCGTAACCTTGCCAAATCTGTAACTGTTGAATAATGTTATAAATAGCCCCTTCGTCAATCGATGGGGTTTTTTGTTTGTTATATTGTTTTTGGTAATTATTTATTTTTCATTAAAAAGATATGTGTGGAATTGCAATGGTCAGGCTTTTGAAGCCTTTGGATTTTTACCAGGAGAAATATGGAACGTGGCAGTACGGTTTGCAAAAAATGTACTTGCTTATGGAGAAACAACATAATCGTGGGCAGGAAGGAGCCGGTTTGGCTACTTTAAAGCTCGATATGCCTCCGGGCGAAGAATATATCTGGCGTGAACGGGTGGAAGGAAAAAATGCCATTCAGGAAATATTTGCAACAATTAATAAAACAATGTCAACTGTTTCGGATGAAGTCTATAAAAGCGTTGAAAAATCGAAAGCTGAATTGCCCTTTGCGGGAGAATTATATTTAGGTCATCTGCGCTACAGTACCACCGGAAGAAGCGGATTATCTTATGTTCACCCTTTTTTACGACGTCATAACTGGAAAAATAGAACCATGCTGCTTGCGGGAAATTTCAATCTTACCAATGTGGATGAATTGTTTGAGTATTTGACATTAAAAGGTCAACATCCACGTGATAAAGGAGATACTTTTCTGATGCTGGAATCGCTCGGTTTTAAACTGGATCAGGAAGTACAAAAAGAATACGATAAAATTAAAAAACGTTATACCAACGATATAACTATTACCCGGAAAATTGAAGAAAATCTTGATATTGCTTCGTTTATTCGTAAATCAGAAAAAATGTGGGATGGTGGCTATGTAATTTGCGGTATGTTAGGTCATGGTGATTCTTTTATATTTCGCGATCCGAAAGGAATTCGTCCTGCTTTTTATTATATCAGCGACGAAATTGTAGTAACTGCTTCTGAACGTCCTGTTATTCAGACAGCTATGAACGTGAAAGAAGAAGATATTCACGAATTGAATCCCGGGGAAGCCATGATAATTAAGAAAAACGGAACTATTAAATTTGAAACTATTCGTCAGGCAGCTTCTGAATTAACTAAATGTTCGTTCGAACGCATTTACTTCTCGCGTGGTAGTGATATTGATATTTATAAAGAACGAAAAAAATTAGGAGAATCATTGGCTTTACCGATTTTGAAAGCCATTGATTATGACATGGAAAACACAGTATTTTCTTTTATTCCAAACACGGCGGAAGTGGCATTTTTTGGTATGAAAGATGGTATCAAAGCTGCAACCAAAAAACCTATTCGGGTTGAAAAAGTGCTGATAAAAGATATTAAATTGCGCACTTTTATTTCTACAAATGATGAACGAAATGATTTGGCAACCCACGTATATGATGTGACTTACGGTTCAATCCGACGTGGAAAAGTAGATAATCTGGTAGCCATTGACGATTCTATTGTGCGTGGTACTACATTGAAACAGAGTATTTTAAAGATTCTAAACCGACTTGAACCCAAAAAAGTGGTGATTGTATCTTCATCGCCACAAGTTCGTTATCCTGATTATTACGGAATTGATATGGCAAGAATGAACGAATTTTGTGCTTTCAGAGCGGCAATTGAATTGTTGAAAGAATCGGGCAGACAATATATTATCGACGAAGTGTATAGTAAATCCAAAGCACAGGAGAATTTGCCAAAAGAGCAGATAATTAATTATGTTACAGAAATTTACGCGCCATTTACACTGAACGAAGTTTCAAACAAGATAGCTGAAATGCTTACACCTTCGGATATGGATTGTCCGGTTGAATTGGTTTATCAAACCATTGAAGGACTTCATAAAGCTTGTCCGAATCATACCGGCGACTGGTATTTCTCCGGAAATTATCCGACTCCAGGAGGTAACAGATTGGTAAACAAAGCTTTTATAAATTATTACGAGGGAAAAGACATGAATTGATTTAGAATGTAAATTGTAAATTGTATATCTGTCAGTTGTAAATTCTTTTTTATACCAACAACTCTCTCAATCCTTTCGGATTCAGTATGGTATATTCTTTTTTGTTAATACTGATAATACCATCCTGCACCATTTCTGATAAACTGCGTGCCAACGAAGGACGTGCCACTCCAAAGAATTCAGCAAGTTGGGTTTGATTCCTATTAATGATAAACGGTTTACCATCACCATATGAATTTTCAAGAAGAAAATGAGCCAGTTTTCCTTTAATAGTCTTTATAGAAAGCAATTGCAGTCGATTGGTCAGAAATTGTGTCCGGTTGGCATTGTGAGTCATAAAACTGCTCATAAAATCCGAATTAGTCATCATTAACCGCATAATTTCAGCTTTTGGTATTTTCATTATTTCTACTTCTTCCAATGCTGTAACATCCACCGGAAAGTGATTATTGTCAGAAAATAAAAATGCCGGAGCAAGCGGACGGGGTGCTTTAATGATTTCTATACCCAATATATTTCCATTTTCGGCAATCATTTCTGTTTTTACCGAGCCTTGCGTAAGCATATGCAAAGCATCACATAAGTCTCCTTGTCTGATAATCAGGTCGTTTTTCGAATAAACCTTTATAGTGCATTTCAAATCATCCAAAAATGCGCCTTCGTCATCAATCTCTAATTTACTGCAAACCGGACAAGCCGCTAAATCTACTTTCTTCATTTTCTTTAATTTTCCATAAAAATACAAACAAAATACAAGAGTGTAACAACTGTTACACTTTAATTGTTTCAACTACTTTACTTTTGCAGTGTTATTATAAATGGATTGATTCTCTTTACAACTTTTAAACTAAAAAAAATGGAAAACAAAGCATTCCCAACCGCAGAAAAATTCAGCATGATTGATAAGGTAACATATGCCGAAGGGTCGATAGTAAGTAAAATCATTATCCGAAATGATAAAGGTAATGTAACGCTTTTTGCTTTCGACAAGGGCGAATTTCTGAGCGAACACACGGCACCGTTTGATGCTATTGCACAGGTACTTGATGGTAAAGGCGAAGTAGTTATTGATGGTAAACCGTTTGAATTAAATGTCGGTGAAAGCATCATTATGCCTGCTAATATTCCACACGCCGTTACAGCTTTGGAGAAATTCAAAATGCTGTTAATCATGATAAAAGGATAAAGGTATTTACAATTTAATCATTTACAATTGACAATTGGGCGCAGGCTCAACCAGTTAACCAATCAACTAATTAACCAATTAACCAATTGAAACGAACCATTATAAAAATTGACGAAGAGCTTTGCAACGGTTGCGAGGCTTGTGTGCAAGGTTGTCACGAAGGAGCACTGCAAATGATTGACGGCAAAGCACGTATGGTCAGCGAACTCTTTTGCGACGGATTGGGTGCCTGCATCAGTGAATGCCCTGTTGGAGCCATTACACTCGAAGAACGGGAAGCGGAACCGTACGACGAAATTGCAACCATCGAACGTATGATTTCAAAAGGCGAGAAAACCATTCTTGCTCATTTAAAACATCTGAAAGAACATGGTGAATTTGAGTATTTAAAACAAGGTGTAAGTTATCTGAGAGCCAATGATATTCAGGTTGATGTTTCTTCGGTACATAATATGCCTGCTCCTGGAGCACATCAACATGGTTGCCCCGGAAGCCGTGAAATGTCGTTTGCTCCGGCTGTCGCACCAACTTTTAGAATGGCTCCGGTTGCTACAACAGAAACACCTTCGCAGCTACGTCAATGGCCGGTTCAATTGCATTTATTGAATTCGGAAGCAGGTTATTTCCATAAAGCCGATGTGGTCTTGGCTGCAGATTGTGTTGCATTTAGTTTTGCCAATTTCCACAATCGCTTTCTTGCCGGAAAAATTCTGGCTATTGCTTGTCCAAAACTCGACAGCAACAAAGAATCATATGTGGAAAAGCTGAAAACTATGATTACCCGCTCGGCTATCAATACGCTTACGGTCGTGATTATGGAAGTCCCCTGCTGCGGTGGTTTACTTGGCTTGGCACAAAAAGCCATTGCCGAATCCGGACGCAAAATTCCTGTAAAACTGGTGATAGTAGGAGTGAAGGGAGATATTTTGAAGGAAGAATGGATGTAAATCAGTTATCAGTAGAAAATCAGCCTTATCATCTATATTAAAGTGGATTAATTGATATAAGGTATTTCAACTTTCACACTTGTTCCTTTACCCACTTTACTTGAAATATTCAAACTACCCTCCAGCAAAAAGACCCGTTCTTTCATACCAATCATTCCATACGAATCTTGCCGACCTTTGTTATTCTCGTCAAACCCAACTCCATTATCAATAATTTCCATGATTAATTTGTTAGTCTGGTTACTAAGTTGAACCTTTACTACTTTAGCCTTGGCGTGTTTGGCAACATTTGTAAGTGCTTCCTGGAGTATACGGAATAATGCAACTGACTGTTCCAAATTAATATTAAGGTTCAAAATTGTGCTTTCAAACTGACTGCTTATTTGGTGTGTTTCCTCAAAGTCGTGCAGGTATGATTTGCAGGCTGCTTCAAATCCCAGCAATTCTATCAATTCAGGTCGTAGACCGTTCATAATCCTTCGAGCCGATTTAATGGTGTTATCAACCAGATTGGAAAGTTGATCAAATTCAGATAGTATTTCTTCTGAACTGATAACTTCTATTCCTTTCGATATTTTTTTCTTAAACATGCCCAAATCAATTTTTAAAGCAACTAAAATTTGACCAAGATCATCATGTATTTCGCGGGCTAATGTTACTTTTTCTTCTTCGCGAACATGTTGGAGATGCGTTGCAAATTTCCTTAATTCCTGCTGTGAATTATTCAGCTCCTTGCTGGCAATAATTAATTCTTGCGCCCTTTTTTCCTTCTCTTCATTTTGAAAGGCAAGTTCTTTGTTAGCAACAAGTAACTCAGCAGCTCTTTTCTCTTTCTCTTCGTTTTGGTAGGCAAGTTCTTTATTGGCAATGATTAATTCAGCTGCATGTTTTTCTTTCTGCTCGTTTTGGTAGGTAAGTTCTTTGTTGGCAATAATTAATTCTGCTGCACGTTTTTCTTTTTCTTCGTTTTGAAAGACAAGTTCTTTGTTAGCAATGATCAACTCTGCTGCCCGCTTTTCCTTCTCCTCGTTTTGGTAGGCAAGTTCTTTATTGGCAATGATTAATTCCGCTGCACGTTTTTCTTTCTCTTCGTTTTGATAGGCAAGTTCTTTATTAGCAACGATTAACTCATCTGCACGTTTCTCTTTCTCACTATTTTGATAGGCAAGTTCT
>JADGPS010000007.1 GCA_017882285.1 Paludibacter sp.
TAACTACAGGGCACGCGTTGAAGAAATTCGTGGAATGGATAAATCGGAAATGACAGTGAGCGAAAAAAAGGAACTGAAAAACGAACTGAAAGACATTAAAGAAACAATGCGCAGAGACGGTGTTTACTTTTATGTAGGTGGAAGTGTGCTTTTAATCATTTTAATTTTGATACTCATACTTTAAGCCAATAATTTGAATGGTATTATACAATTTACAATTTTACAATTTACAATTGCATTAAGCTGATTACTGGAGTAGTGTAAATATATTTGTGTAATTTATATAATTAGCCACTTTAGAACGAGTTAATACGTTAATTAATTAAGTCCTTTAGAGAAATAGAGTTCTGGATTTTTCAGAACTCTATTTATAAAACAGATTAAATCCATCACTCTGAAAACTCAATTAAAAAATACAAGTTGCAACTTTTAAGACGACTAAAAAGCCACTCACGTTAAGAAGTAGTCTAAAAATTTTTCAAAAACTGCATAAACTGTGAAAGAAGTGAGGGAACATTTCGATATAACTAAATTGAAGCAGTTATTGCTCGTTTGTTTGATGATTATCGGGGTGGTTCCGAAACTTTCTTCTCAGGGATATTTTCAGCAAAAGGCAAATTATACCATTGATGTTAAGCTGAATGATAAGTGCCATGAACTAAGCGCCTTCGAGAAAGTTCAATATATCAACAATTCTCCAGACACGCTTCAGTTTTTGTATTTTCACCTGTGGCCAAACGCTTATTCAAGTAATAAGACCGATTTGGCAAAGCAGCTATTCAGTATAAAAGGAAAAGAACGGTTGTTTAATGATCCTGAACTGAGAGGCTTTATTGATTCATTGAACTTTAGGGTAAACGACCTTCAGGTTCAGTGGAATTATGTTTCTGACCAACCGGATATTTGCAAAATAATATTGAATAAACCGCTTCTCCCAAGCGATACACTCATCATTACTACGCCTTTTCATGTAAAAATTCCCAAAGGAATCACTTCGAGATTGGGACATATAGGCGAATCCTATCAAATTTCACAATGGTATCCGAAGCCGGCAGTTTACGACAATAACGGTTGGCATCAGATGCCCTATCTCGACCAGGGTGAGTTTTATTCGGAATTCGGAAGCTTTGATGTACGCATTACGTTGCCACAAAATTACATTGTAGGTGCCACCGGAAATCTGCAAAATAAACAGGAACTCGAAGTGCTTGATAAACTGGCTGCAGATACCACGTGGAAAAAAACGGCTAAATACGGACGAGCCAACTTTCCTATTTCCTCCGCTCAAACGAAAACGTTGAGATATACTATGAATAATATTCATGATTTTGCCTGGTTTGCCGATAAACGGTTTCATGTATTGAAGAGTAAAGTCATTCTTCCGAAATCGGGCAAGGAAGTAACAACCTGGTTGATGTTTACCAATCAGCAGTCCGGACTTTGGAAAAATGCAATTCCATATATAAATAATGCTATTATTGATTTTTCAGAATGGATCGGAGATTATCCCTATAGCAGTTTTACGGCTGTTCAAAGTGCTTTGACAGCCGGCGAAGGAATGGAATATCCGGGAATTACGGTGATTGGACTCCCCAAAGATGCTTACTCGCTGGACAAAGTGATTGCACACGAAGCATTTCATAACTGGTTTTATGCTGCTCTTGGTTCCAACGAACGCCGATTTCCTTTTATGGATGAAGGAATTGCTACTTCGTATGAAGTGCGATATCTGACCAAAAGGTATCCCTATAAAAAACTTTGGGAGAATTATTTATCAAATCAGAAACAGGCAAAATTCTTTCATATAGATAAAATGCCGATAGAACGTATGATGGAACTCGAATGGCTTGTGGCGGCACGTAGCAACCTCGAACAACCGGTAAATCTGACTTCAACAGACTATAATGCAATGAATTATAATCTTATGCCCTACAACAAAGCAGCTATCGGTTTCAATTACCTGAGAGCCTATCTTGGCGACTCTTTATTTGATTCGATCATTCATAATTATTATCGCCAGTGGAAATTTAAGCATCCACAACCCGATGATCTTCGTAATGTGTTTGAATCGCATACTGATAAAGACTTAAGTTGGTTTTTCGATGATTTTATTGGAACTACCAAACGGCTCGATTACAAAATTGTGAGTATGGAAAACAGCCGACTTCTTGTGGAAAATAGTGGAGAGTTGACTTCGCCATTGATTATAGCAGGAACAAATGGCGATTCAATCTGTTTTAAAAAGTGGATCAATGGTTTTGAAGGACAAAAATGGATTGATATTCCGCAAGGAAATTTTACTGAAATAAAAATTGATCCAAAACATGTAATGCCAGAGCTTTACAGGCTTAACAACAATATCCGAACATCCGGAATTTTCCCAAAAGTTGACCCAATCCAACCTCAACTTTTACTTAGCATTGAAGATCCCGATAAACGATCTTTGATGTATATTCCGGCTGTCAATTGGAACCATGAAAACGGTTTTATGATGGGTTTGGCTCTGCATAACGGTTTCGTTATACCCAAACCACTTGAATATTTTGTTATGTCTTTCTATACTTTTAATAATTCAACTTTAGCGGGCTTTGGGAAAATTTCTTACAACATAACTCCCTATAATAATTTGATTCGTTTGGCAAAAGTTACTCTTGAAGGAACTCAATTCGGTGCTCCGGGCAATCAAAACTATCACAAATTAATGGCGGGTTTGGATATTAATTTCAGAGCAAACAAAGAAACCAACCCCATCAGACAAAAAATATACGGACGATATATTCTGGCTTCCGATCTTTATCAAATTGAAAATCTCGAGAATGCAACCATGAACTCGTATTTGCAGCTTGGTTATAACTTACAAAAAACAAGTTTAGTCAATCCGTACAACTTGTTGGTTTCTTTTGAATCCGGTACTTCTTTTCAAAAAGCAGCGGTCGATTTTAATTATAAACAGAGCTATACAGGAAGAGATAATGGCCTGGAAATAAGGTTTTTTGCAGGTGCCGTGCTGAAAAACACTTCATCAAATTCTTTTTATGCACTTGCGCCAAGTGGCAGAAGCGGACGTAATCAATATCTTTATGAAGGCACTTATCCCGACCGATTTGGTGTTTTTCCAACATCGTTTTGGTCAAGGCAAATGACCCTTTCAGAAGGTGGTTTAGTATCACCTGTAACCGAAAAACTTGGTTATAGTAAATGGCTTATTTCGCTTTCATTATCAAGTAATTTGCCCGGAATAGCCAGTCGGATTGGAATTAAACCATTTGTCAACTTATTATTAAACGATCACGGTTTAGGAACGAAATATAATTCTCGTTTTTTCGGTGAAGCCGGCTTAAAAGCCGGTCTATGGAATCTTTTTGAGATTTATGTTCCGCTGTTGGTCACCGAGAATATACAATCAATGAATGGATCAATTACAGACAGAATACGTATTGTGTTGACTCTGGATTTTTTCAAACAGGGGGAAATGAGTGCAAGGATTGGAATTTAGAAAAAGCGAAAATATATTAACCCGATAACTATTTGTTTTGTAGTTTCTTAATTCATTTGATATTTTAATTGTTGTATTTACAAATCATTAAATACTAATAAGTTGCTATCAAAGATTTTGATGAGTCTGCGACTTGAACCCAAAACAATGTAAGTTTTCAACTTCCAATGGCACATTCCGATTTATCTGGAAAATAAGGAAGTTTTCAACTTCAAAACTGTTTCAAACTATTCATATTTCCAACATAAGTTACCTTCGCTCAAACTCGCGGTATGCTGAGGAATCACACCTTCTTCACTCGGACAGCATTCATACCTTTTAAACCACGTTCGAGCTCAAAAGTGACCAAATCGTTTTCTTTGATTTCATCAATCAAACCATTGACATGTACAAAATATTTTTCTTGAGTTGCAAGTTCTTTAATGAAACCAAAACCTTTTGAGTCATTGTAAAATTCAACCCTGCCATTTCTTATAGCTGGTGTATCCTCCTCTTCCCTTTTGGAAACCGCAATTTTTATACTATTTGCATCGATCACCTTTTTCTTTGTTGGATCAGGTGGCGTATTTGTAAGAATTCCATTTTCATCTACATAAGCAAGCATGTTCTCGAGACCACCACCTTGTGAGTTTTTCTTACGCTCTTCACTTTTTTGTTGTTTGTCTTTTTGTTTCTTAAAACGTTTTGTCTCTTTATCTTTCTTGTTAATACTCTCTTGCGATTTCGCCATATTAGTTTTTAATTAATGTTTGTTTATTTGTTAATTCTTTTTTTCTGATCTCTTGCCTAAACAAGCGGCAAAGTTACCTCATTATTACCAACATACCAAATCGATGTTTGTTTACTTCAAATCTCTATATTCGAGAGGATGGGTGCTATCAAAGATATCTCTCAGTTAGCGCAAGCCTGTGACTTGTGCCCAAAATAATGTAAGTTTTCAACTTCCAATGGAACATTAGCTTTCGCTGATTCTCAATTCCGGTTTATCGGATTTTTATTTTGCTAATTCAATAATTTTCTAAATTCTGATTCCGACAATTTAAGTAGTATGTAAACATACGTCGAACTTAAAAGATGCTACGTTCAACCTGAGTATACCGCACAAAATATAAATAGATGCTGTCCTTATAAATTCTTTTTACTATGAAATAGCAAATAATCCCACTAATCCAATTAAATAAACAATCATAACTAAGAATGAGTCAATGCCCATCCACAGTAATTGTTTTCGCGGACGGAAGATTAATCCGCAGATATAAATAACGGTAAGAAGTATCCCTAAACCGGTAAGATAGATATCTGTTTTTTGTGCTAACGGAAGGACAGATTTGCCCGAAAGAACAGTTGCCACCATAAACAACACCGGTAAAAAAGCATTGCCCCCGAAAATATCACTCATAGCCATTTGATAATCCTTCAATTTCATTGAAGTTAATCCAGTTGCTACTTCGGGCAAAGCAGTAGCAGCAGCTAAAATTGTAGCACCGAATAATACGCCCGTCATTCCTATTTGTTTAGCAATGGCATTGCCACTTACTTCTAACCCCACACCCGCAACTAAAGTAATCAGTGAGCATAAAGCAAAAATAAGAATAACCATTTGAATGGTCGTACCTTTTTTTACTGCCAAATCAAACTTCTTTTTTTTGCTGTGTCCTCTCATCTCTTTTTGACTATCAGGAAGAGTCCCTAATTGATGCCATGGTAAATTGGTTCTTGCTTTCCCTATCATGTAAATACCTGCAAGCCACACCAGCACTATTGCCGCATCAACAGGCGCTACACCCAGGTAAATAACAGAAGGTCCAAACTGGTTGCCTACAACCACCAATGTCAAAACAATAATAACCATTAATCCTTCCAGCACCAATATAAGCGATGCCGCACGATAAGTAAGCGGATCTTGTTTGCCCAACCCAAACACATCCAATACAACAAGTACTACCGTTTGCAAGGCAATACCACCGAGAATATTTCCAATGGCAAGTTCCATATTATGCTGTAATGCAGCGCTTACAGTAATGGCAATTTCCGGAAGGTTTGTTACAATTGCCAGCAAAATCAAACCTCCTAATGCTTCACCCAAACCAAAGTGTGTGGAAAGAATGTCAGCAGTTTCAGTTAATTTAATTCCAGCCAACCATATTAGCACAGCACAAAAGCCAAATATAACGAAAAGAATTGTCAATGAAAGTGATTCAATCATAATAAAATAACGGGTTTAAAAATTAATTATTAAACATCGTCTGAACCACGATTTACTCAGATTAAATGATACCTCAGATTTCGGAGTATCTGTATAATCTGATTCATCTGCTTAATCAAAGTTCAGATATTTACCCTTGATAAAAAAACACTGTTACAAACTGCTCTTGTTCTCAGCACAACTTATCCCACTTTAGCGGGAAATCTCCACTTCGCTCAGACTGCGCTAAAGTTAGTCATGCTTTATATACTTTTTAGGAGGTTTAAAGGGTATAATATTTTTTGCAAATATAATTGTTTTTTTACAAGTTATCAAATGGACCATGTATTTTTTGTTAACATATTTCAGCACAAAACTGATATCAAGCCAGATATATCCGAATTGTTTGTTTGCAATTTTATCATAAAATTTTTTACAATGTCATGTTTTAAAACACAAGAACACACATGTTTTTGTAAATTTGGAAAAACAAGAAAGCTGTATTGATTTTTATGTGATGTGATTATAAATCTCAAATTTTTATGTAAGTTTGCAGCATTGAATTTTAATCGATTTTATTTTTATTCAGACTTTTATCACTAATCTCTTATAATTATCAAATATGAGTATAATAAGCGATACCGGCAAGTATATATTATTGATGAAGCGGGTTTTTGTATTGCCCGATCGTTGGAAAATGTTTTTTCGTCAGTTTCCTAAAGAGTTGGAAAAGCTTGGATTACAATCGTTACCCATTGTCATTATTATTTCGGTTTTTATCGGAGCTATTATGACGATTCAAACAAAGTTGAACACTACAAATCCATTGCTACCTTCTTACAGTACGGGTTTGGTAACTCGTGATACCTTATTGCTCGAATTTTCTTCTACCATCATGTGTCTCATTCTAGCCGGAAAAGTCGGGTCAAATATAGCTTCTGAAATAGGCACAATGCGGATAACCGAACAAATTGATGCGCTCGAAATAATGGGAGTTAATTCTGCAAATTATTTGATATTACCTAAAATTACTGCTTTTGTAGTGATGATGCCATTTTTGGTTATTTTCAGTATGGCATTGGGTTTAATTGGCGGATATTTTGTAGGCGTTTTTACTAATATCATCACTACAGCTGATTATTTAATGGGAATACAGTATGCCTTTATTCCTTATTATGTGTTTTATTCTATTGTCAAATCATTGGCTTTTGCATTTATCATTTCTTCGGTAGCGGCATTCTATGGCTATTATTCTTATGGCGGTGCACTCGATGTTGGTAAATCAAGTACGAATGCAGTAGTTAATGGAAGTATTTTGATTTTGTTTTTTAACCTCTTGATTACCAATTTAATGTTGAACTAATTTCATTGTAGGATAAAATGATAGAAGTAAAAAACGTAGATAAATCCTTTGATGGAAATCAAGTGCTGAAAAATGTTTCGGCTGTTTTCGAAACCGGAAAAACCAACATGATTATTGGCGCAAGCGGTTCAGGGAAAACGGTTTTGATGAAGAGTATCATTGGTTTACATCGTATTGATAAAGGACGAATTGAATATGATGGACGTAACCTCCCCGATATGCGCATGAGCGAAATTCGAATTCTCAGACGTGAAGTGGGTATGCTTTTTCAGGGCTCTGCTCTTTTCGATTCATTGAGTGTGTTGGAAAATGTAATGTATCCGCTCGAAATGTTTTCTCCCAGCACCAAAGAGGAAATGATTGAACGAGCTTTTTTCTGTCTGAAACATGTGAATCTTGAAGAAAAGGCTTTTGGTTTAGCTCCATCCGAAATAAGTGGTGGTATGCAAAAACGGGTTGCCATTGCCCGTGCCATTGCCTTACAGCCGAAATACCTTTTTTGTGATGAACCAAATTCCGGTCTCGATCCTAAAACCTCGTTAATTATTGACCAACTTATTCATGAAATAACGCATGAGTTTGATATCACTACCATTATTAATTCGCATGATATGAATTCGGTAATGGAAATCGGTGAAAATATTATTTTTATTGAAAATGGAGAAAAAGAATGGCAAGGGCACAAAAATGATATTTTTCATGTTGATAATCAAGCACTAAATGATTTTGTTTTCGCCTCGAAATTATACAAACAAGTTAAAAAGGCAAATCAATGAAGATAATATCATACAATGTAAACGGAATTCGTGCCGCATTGAGTAAGAATTTTACTGAATGGTTGCAAGCCGAAAATCCTGATGTCCTTTGTCTGCAAGAAACTAAAGCGCACCCCGATCAGATTGACACTATGATTTTTGCCAAATTGGGTTACACATCATACTTGCATTCTGCAGAGAAAAAAGGGTACAGCGGTGTTGCCATACTTAGCAAACAAGCTCCTGACAAGGTAATTATCGGCATGCAACATCCCGGATTTGATTCTGAAGGTAGAGTTATCCGTGCTGACTTTGGTGATCTTACTGTTGTTTGTGTATATATTCCATCTGGTTCGTCGGGCGACCTTCGTCAGGCGGTTAAAATGGAATTTTTAAAAGAATTTGGACTTTTTATTGCAAATTTGAGAAAAACAAGACCAAATCTGGTTGTTTGTGGCGACTATAATATCTGTCATAAACCTATTGATATTAATCATCCTGAACGTCAAAACGGTGTCTCCGGATTTTTACCCGAAGAACGCGCATGGCTCGACCAATATCAAGCTGCCGGAATGGTAGATTCTTTTCGCGTGTTCGACCAACGTGCAGAGCAATATAGCTGGTGGAGCTACCGTGGTGGAGCTCGTTATCGGAATGCAGGATGGCGTATTGATTATCATTGGGTTACTGAGTCACTTCGTGATCGATTAAAAAATGCTGCAATACTTTCAGATGCAATTCATTCCGATCATTGTCCGGTGTTAGTGGAGCTTAAATGATAAAATATTTTTTCGTCATTAAATGAACGATAACTTTTAAGAATTTAAATAGATTATACTTTCGGCAAAAATTTTGTTTTTAATGATAAAAAACAATAAATCTTGACCATAGAGGGAAAGATGACCTAATTTTTTTTTAACTTTGTCAGCTTAAAAACTTTGTCGATATGCAATTCAAACAGTTTAGGTTATTTTTTTTTCTTTCAATACTTATTTTTTTAAGTTCTTGTCTCGGAACTAACACTCCAACAACTGTTTCGAGTGATGCTTCTTTTGTCTCGTTGACATTTGCTAATAACGATAGCATTCCCTACTTAAATACGGCAAAATTTACGTTGGATACCGATGGTAAAACCATTGTAAACCTCGATTCTTTGCCGTTTAAAACCCGGATTGACAGTGTGTATCCTACATTTAACTTTACAAGTTCCGGAGGAGCCAAATTGTATTTTCAACTGGGATACAAATACAAAAAAGATTCGGCAGCAATAAGCGGAAAAGATACTATTGATTTCAGACAGACTATCAGAGTCAGAAATTTTGCTTCAGATGCAAAAACGTATAAAGATTATTTTATCAAAGTGAATGTACATAAGGTTGATCCTGAGCTGTATATTTGGAGTAAAATAACTGATAATTTGAATTCTGTAAATGCAGTAAGCCAAAAAACGGTAATTTTAAATGATAAGTTTTTTTATTATTTAAATGATGGAGCGAATAGTTATTTATATAACTCAACTGATGGTTATACATGGACTTCTGCTGCAGTAAGTGGTTTAAAACCCAATGCACCGCTTGGTAGTTTGATTCAATTTAACGGGAAGTTGTATCTGACCCAGGATGGAGACAAAATCTATTCTACTTCTGATGGTTCTAATTGGACAAGTAATAGTTTTACTTCTGCCGATTATACTTTTAAATCAATCATTTTTGGATTAAATGATAGTTTACTTGCAGTTACACAATCGAAAGTTGACCAGATATATCGTTTTGCAAGTTCTAAGGATGGGTTAACGTGGATAATTAGAAAAAACAATATTATACCTGATAATTTTCCAATCAGCGATTTTGCTTCAATAACGTTTTCCACTGTTACCGGAAAAGCTAAAGGATTGATACTGGGTGGATATTCAGTAACCGGAAGTTTCCTTAAAAATAACTGGAGCACAGAAGATGGCGCATATTGGATAGATTTTAGTACTGAAAACAACACCTTGACTGCATTAATTGGAGGTTCGTTGATACGCTATGACAATAAATTATTAGTGTTTGGTCAGGTTGAATATACTTTTACATCCAATAAGACGTATTACAAAGTATCTAAAGACGAAGGTTTATCATGGGATACTCCCGATACAATCCGTAATGTTATCCCTAAATCGTTTCCTGTTCGGAATTATCAATCGGTGGTTGTTGATAAAAATAATCGTATTTTCATTATTGGTGGAAAATCCGGTTCAACAAGTTTATCGGATGTATGGACCGGAAAACTGAATCGAAAAAGTTTTATTCGCCAATAGTCTGATTACATGATCTATAATAAGGCGTTTCTGTTATCAGAAACGCCTTTCTTTTAGTAGAGTCAATTATCATAAAGATTTTTATATACTTTTGCATCTCCAAAATTCAATCAGACAATGTTCAAACAAACGCTACAAAAAACTACTTCTCTTCGTTTCCGTCGCTGGAGCCATGCAGGATATGCTGTTTTTTGCAGTTTGGCTTGCGCTGTAACTATTGGTTGTCTGGCTATTTCGATTGCGGACAAATCGCTTCAAAAGGCGGTTAGAACGTCAACGATTTCACTTTGTGCGAATGAATCAGAATCGAAATCGCAGGATAAATTCAAAGAACAGGCTGATTTGGAACTTGCAATACAACAATTGCAAGAAGCTGTTTTATTGGAAAAAACTTTCGAAAGTGCCGCTGCGTGCAGTTTAAACACATATTTTTTTGTTAATTCAAACGGGTGAAATGAGTGAATCTCTTTTCAACCGTTTTTTTATTTTATTCAGCATGAAAAAAATCTTTATTTTTTGTTCTCTCGTTTATTTAATTAGTTTTCAATCGGTTCTCGGTCAGCAAAAAACTGATTCAACATCCATTAATTTATCTGATGTTGAAGTGAATGCCAATCGCAACAAACTTTATTCCGAAATGGGCAGAGTGTTGACGGTAATTGATAAAGCGGAAATAAAACGAACCGCCGTTCAAAGCATTGATCAATTGTTGGATTATGTTTCCGGAATCGATATTCGCCAACGTGGAACAAATAACACACAAGCCGATATTTCGGTGCATGGCGGTTCGTTCGATCAGGTTTTGGTGCTGCTCAATGGTGTGAACATTACCGATCCGCAAACCGGACATTTCAACTTGGATATTCCGTTGAATTTATCGGATGTGAATCGGATAGAAATTCTGGAAGGTTCTTCAGCACGCGTTTTGGGCCCGAATGCATTTAGCGGTGCTATCAATATTGTGACCGAAAGTTCAGACAAAAAATCGTTGAATGCTCAATTGACTGCCGGAAGTTTCAACACTTTTGGTCAATCGATTTCAGGAAGTTTGGGCACTGACAAGTTTCACAGTTTTGCTTCCGTTTCGCACAGCAGCAGTGGTGGTTACATTCCCAATACCGATTTTGAATTGTCAAGCGCGTTTGTTCAATCGGTTTTGAAAACAAAAAATGCCGGAAAGTTCGATTTGCAATTGGCAGCACAACTGAAAGCTTTTGGCGCAAATGCCTTTTATACTTTTGCTTATCCAAATCAATTTGAAAATTCTAAAACTTTTTTGGCGGCATTAAACTGGTCGTTGACTAAAGGCAGTTTTTCTTATAATGCGCAAGTTTACTGGCGTCAGCATCACGACAGATTTGAATTGTTTCGGGATAATGTAGGGGCACCTTCGTGGTACAAAACGCATAATTATCACCTCACAGACGTAACCGGTGGAAAAGCTTCAGTTTCTTATTTATCAAAAATTGGCAAAACAACACTCGGCGTTGAACTTCGTAATGAACACATTTTCAGTAATGTATTGGGAACGTCAATAGATTCTTTGCAAGCGCCGTTAGAAAAAAACGGATATTTTACCAAGGAATCCAATCGCTTGCTCGAAACCGGATTTATCGACCATTCGGTCAACATAAAAAAATGGTATTTTTCGGCTGGAGCTGCGGCAACAAATTCCACAACATTTGGGCTGAATGGCTACGGTGGTGTTGATGTGGCGTATGTTTTCAACGAAAATTTCCGCGTTTTTGCTGATGCAAATTCGGCGGTGCGTTTGCCAACATTTACCGATTTGTATTATAAAAGTGCCACGCAATTGGCAAATCCAAATCTGAAACCTGAAAAATCTCAAACTATTGAAATTGGAACTAAGATTCAACAACCTGACTGGAAGTTAGATGCGACCGTTTTCAAACGTTTTGGACAAAATGTGATTGACTGGACAAAAGAACCGGATTCGACCAAATGGCAAAGCCGCAATTTGACAAGCGTAAATGCGGTTGGTGCCGATTTTGCATTTGAATATACCTTTCGTCAATCGTTTTTGAATAAAGTTTCGGTAACTTATTCTTATCTTCAAATGGATAAAGCAGCGGTTGGATTTGATTCAAAATATGCCTTGGATTATCTGAAAAATAAAGTGACTTTGTCCGTTCAACATAAAATATGGAATCAGTTTTCTGCTTCGTGGATTGGTTCTTATTCCGATAGGGCAGGACAATATACCGATTTTAAAACCAGTAAATTAGTTGATTATTCACCTTATTTTTTGTTGAATGGTCGACTGCTTTGGTCACAAAAACGGTTTGATGTTTTTGCCGATGTGAATAATATCTTCAATACATCTTATGCCGATTTTGGAGGATTAACTCAGCCGGGAATTAGTGCCAATGTAGGATTTCGATTAAAATTGAATTAAATGAAAACGGCTGTCTTTGACAGCCGTTTTCGTAATTTTCAAATTTCTAACAAACCATGTTCGGTTTAATTTGCTTGAAAAAGTCATTTCCTTTGTCGTCGACCAAAATAAATGCCGGAAAATTCTCAACATCAATTTTCCATATTGCTTCCATTCCGAGCTCAGGATATTCCAAGCATTCCACTTTTTTGATGTTTTGTTCGGCCAAAATCGCTGCCGGTCCACCGATAGAACCAAGGTAAAAACCACCGTGTTTTTTGCAAGCTTCGGTAACCTGATCACTTCGGTTTCCTTTGGCAATCATAACCAGACTTCCGCCGTTTTCCTGGAATAAATCCACATACGAATCCATACGACCGGCTGTTGTTGGTCCAAACGAACCGGAAGCCATTCCTTTCGGTGTTTTTGCCGGACCGGCATAATAAATCGGGTGATCTTTAATATATTGTGGTAATTCTTTGCCTGAATCCAACAATTCTTTCAGTTTTGCATGTGCAATATCACGTCCAACCACGATGGTTCCACTTAACGAGAGACGCGTAGAAACCGGATATTTCGACAAAGTTGCCAAAATTTCTTTCATCGGCAAATTCAAATCGATTTTAACGGCATTGCCTTCACCTTGATGGCGGAATTCTTCCGGTATATATTTGCCGGGATTATCCTCCATTCTTTCCAACCAAACGCCATCTTTATTGATTTTTCCTTTGATATTCCGGTCGGCTGAGCAGGAAACCGCCATACCAACAAAAAGCGAAGCGCCATGACGTGGAAGCCGAACAATACGCAAATCGTGTGCAAAATATTTACCACCAAATTGGGCTCCAATTCCAAGATTTTGAGCTGCTTTCAGAATTTTTGCTTCCATTTCTACGTCGCGAAATGCATGGCCAAGTTCATTTCCAACAGTCGGAAGTTCGTCGTAGTATTTTGTTGAAACCAGTTTCACCGTTTTCATGCAAGTTTCAGCCGAAGATCCGCCAATAACAAATGCAATGTGATAAGGTGGACAAGCTGCAGTGCCCAAAGTTCTCATTTTTTCTGTCAGGAATTTTTCCAGCGAAACCGGATTCAAAATGGCTTTAGTTTCCTGATACAAATAGGCTTTATTGGCAGAACCACCGCCTTTGGCAATAAAAAGAAACTTATATTCATTGCCATTAACAGCCAAAAGGTCAATTTGAGCCGGCAAATTCGTTCCGGTATTAACCTCATCGTACATGTTAAGCGGTGCATTTTGTGAGTATCGAAGATTTTCTTCGGTATAAGTCTGGTAAATTCCTTTCGAAAGTGCTTCTTCGTCGCCACCTCCAGTCCAAACGCCTTGTCCTTTTTTGGCAAAAACAATGGCAGTTCCGGTATCCTGACAGAAAGGCAAAACGCCTTTAGCTGCAATTTCGGCATTGCGAAGCATGGTCAACGCCACATATTTGTCGTTTTCGCTGGCATTAGGATCGGCAAGAATAGCCGTCACTTGTTTTTGATGTTCGGGACGAAGCAAAAAAGAGCAATCGCGCATGGCAGTGCGAGCCAACAAAGTAAGTGCTTCCGGTTCCACTTTCACGATTTCTTGTCCATCAAACTCCGATATCGAAACGTGTTCTTTTGTGAGCAAATAATATTCTGTTTTGTCTTTTCCCAGTGGAAATGGTTCCTGGTACTTAAATTCTTTTGCCATTTTTATATTTACGATTTAAACATTTACAATTTACGATTGGAATAGGCTGCAAAATTACGGAAATTCCGTTGTAATTCTAAAACAACGTCAACTGTCCTGTAATATCGTCCAAAGCTTTATTTTGGTCAATATTATCTTCGGGCAATGTCGAATTAGTTTCAACTGCTTTTGTTGTTTTTTCTTTTTTGGGTTTTACTGTTTTTTCTTTTGGTTTTTTTGGTTCTTCCGGTTCAGTTGGAGCTTCGATTTCCACGGAAATTTCTGTTATTTCTATGACTTCATTATCATTACCAATTTCTTCGACTTCGATAAGTTCGTTGTTGTTTGCTGATTCTTCAACTTCTGTTTCTTCCGAATTCTCACCATTTTCTCCACCGTCATTTTCATCGGAGTTTTCTTTCATAACCGGAGCAAAACGAACCGGATCCAATTCGTTGATCGTTTCCACTTCGAAAGTTGTCATGCGTTTTCCTTTGGCTTTGTAACTTTTTATGCTGATAAATTCTTCGCCATCAATTATTAACGCTTCGCGGAAGGCATCGTTTCCACCAAACACGACTTCGAAGCGTGGATAATCAACATCGGTCATCAACATGAGGCGCGATTCGGCATTATCGCCAAGGAAATTTAGCGGTTTTTGCGAAGGTTCCAACTGGAAACGCTTTAAATAATAGAATTTTTGTTCGGCATCGTACAGCGCCACCGACCACACTTTGTTGGAATCGAACTTTTCAATTACCAAAATATCTTTTTCGTAATGGTTGCTCAGATCGAAATTACTGGTGTAATAATCACCTTTAGCCGAAATGATTAAAATCAAATCTTCGCTTTGGAATTCGCCTAAATATTCACCACGATTGTCGTAATTCAATCGCAACACATCTCGGTCGAACCAAACCTGACGACCACCAAGCGTAGAACCGCCTTTTTGTTTCAAGGTAATTTTATGAATGTCATTTTTGGTCAGGATATTTCCCATCGATTGCCGTCCTTTGATGGCTATTTGGCTGAAATCTTTTTCGAAAACCAGCTTATTGAGACGCGGTTTCGGTTTCAATGTAACCCGAATTATTTCGGCTTCAGCATTTGGATTTGTTGTGAAATAAACCACTTTTGAACCTGCCGTTCCTTGCGTAATATCGTATTCCTTGTCGCGTGTAATTCCGTTTACAGCAAAGCGTTTGACGTAATACGGACCGGTTTTCCCATCGCGATAAACCGTGTTGTAAACGGTTCGTTTGTCGTTCTTTTTAAATACGTCAAGGTGCAAAATATTTTTGCCGACAAACATTTTATCGACCACTTTCACCACCTTGTATTTTCCATCTTTGAAGAAAACGATGATGTCGTCAATATCCGAACAATTGCACACAAATTCATCTTTTTTCAACGACGTACCGATAAATCCTTCTTCGCGATTGACGTACAGTTTCTCGTTGGCTTCCACCACTTTAGCGGCCACAATTGTTTCAAAATTGCGAATTTCTGTGCGACGCGGATAATCTTTACCGTATTTTTCCTTTAAAGTTTCGTACCAAAAAATCGTAAAATCAACAATATTCTCAAGGTTATAATCAATTTCTTTGATTTTTTTCTGAATGGCCAATAATGTGTCGTTTGCTTTGTCTGTATCGAACTTGGTGATACGCATCATCTTGATTTCAAGGAGTTTCAGAATGTCTTCACGTGTCAGTTCGCGAATAAATTCCGGTTTGAAAGCTTCCAACCGTTTATCAATGTGGACAATTACCGCATCTTGAGTCGTGCTATCTTCAAATTCTTTATCCTTGTAAATACGGTTTTCGATAAATATTTTTTCGAGCGATGTGAAGAACAATTGTTCCTTTAATTCCGTTTTTTGAATTTCCAGTTCGGCTTTCAATAAATCCTTGGTGTGGTCGCAGCTAATGCGCAACATTTCGCTTATACCGCAAAAACGAGGTTTATTATCGTGAATCACGCAACAGTTAGGCGAAATACTGAGTTCGCAATCGGTAAAAGCAAAAAGTGCATCAATCGTTTTATCGGACGAGGAACCGGGAATTAAATGCACCAAAATTTCAACGTTAGCTGACGTGTTATCGTCCACTTTTCGGATTTTGATTTTCCCTTTATCGCTGGCACGAATAATGGATTCAATTAGTTTAGACGTGTTTGAACCAAAGGGAATTTCGGTAATAACCAACGTTTTATTATCTACTTTGCCAATTTTGGCGCGGATTTTTACAGCTCCACCACGCTCACCATCGTTATAACGACTTACATCGATAGAACCGCCGGTTTGAAAATCGGGAAAAAGAATAAACTCATCGCCACGTAAATGCGCCACACAAGCATCGAGCAATTCATTGAAATTATGAGGTAGAATTTTGGAATTCAAACCTACAGCAATACCTTCAATACCTTGTGCCAGAAGCAAAGGAAATTTTACCGGCAAAGCAATCGGTTCTTTATTTCGACCGTCGTACGACGATTTCCATTCGGTGGTTTTGGGATTAAAAACAGTTTCAAGCGCAAATTTCGACAGTCTCGCTTCGATATAACGCGGAGCAGCCGCACCGTCACCGGTAAGTATATTTCCCCAGTTTCCCTGACAATCGATGAGTAAATCTTTTTGTCCGAGTTGTACCAACGCATCACCGATTGACGCATCGCCATGTGGGTGAAACTGCATGGTATGACCAACAATATTCGCCACTTTATTATAACGTCCATCATCCAACCGTTTCATAGAGTGGAGAATGCGGCGCTGAACAGGTTTCAATCCGTCGTAAATATCGGGTACGGCGCGTTCCAGAATTACATACGAAGCATAGTCCAAAAACCAGTTTTGGTACATGCCCGAAAGGTGATGTTTCACTGCATCATCGGTAATTTTTGGTACTTTATAAGTTGAATGCGCAGTAGATTCAGTCTCAACAACGATTTCCTCGGCTGCGCCTGTCATTTCGTTTTCTTCGTTTTCCGCTTCAATTATTTCGTCTGTACTCATTGTTTATTTACAAGATATTTGTTACAAGTCACAAGGATAGAGGTAATTCATTCATTAATAAATCAGATATACATGCCTGTACGATTGTATTTTTAATGAATCAACCGACAAAAATACAAAAAAAATAGTAACTTTGCACCTCATTTTTCAGGACAATTTCAATTGAAATTTGTCATTTTCTATTTCTCATAACTCGTAACTAAATACTATGGCTTCACAAGAAGATGTTTTTAAAAAATTGATTGCACATTGCAAGGAATACGGTTTTGTGTTTCCATCGAGCGAAATTTATGATGGTCTGGCTGCCGTTTACGACTACGGTCAAAATGGAGTTGAACTGAAAAACAACATTAAAAAATACTGGTGGGACAGCATGGTGTTGCTCAACGAAAATGTGGTGGGACTTGATGCCGCCATTTTTATGCACCCAACTACCTGGAAAGCTTCCGGTCATGTTGATGCGTTCAATGATCCGTTGATTGACAACAAAGACAGCAAAAAGCGCTATCGTGCCGATGTATTGATTGAAGATTTATTGGCAAAATATGACGATAAAATAAACAAGGAAGTAGAAAAAGCAGCTAAACGTTTTGGTGAAAGCTTTGATGAAGCCGTATTTCGTTCAACCAACGAACGTGTGTTGGAAAATCAGACGAAGCGCAACGAAATTCATGCTCGGTTTGTAAAAGCATTGAACGATTCGGATTTAGTGGAACTAAAAGCCATTATTGAAGATTACGAAGTGGTTTGTCCGGTAAGCGGAACGCGCAATTGGACCGATGTGCGTCAATTCAACCTGATGTTCTCAACCGAAATAGGTTCAACAGCCGATGGTGCAATGAAAATTTACCTTCGTCCGGAAACGGCTCAAGGAATTTTCGTAAATTTTCTGAATGTTCAGAAAACCGGACGTATGAAAATCCCGTTTGGTATCGCACAGATTGGTAAAGCTTTCCGTAACGAAATCGTAGCCCGTCAGTTTATTTTCCGAATGCGCGAATTTGAACAAATGGAAATGCAATTTTTTGTTCGTCCCGGCGAAGAAATGAAATGGTTTGAGCATTGGAAAGAATTCCGCCTGAAATGGCACAAAGCACTTGGACTCGGCGACCAAAAATATCGTTTCCACGACCATGATAAATTGGCACATTACGCCAATGCAGCTACCGATATTGAATTCGAAATGCCTTTTGGGTTCAAGGAAGTGGAAGGAATTCACTCACGAACTGATTTCGATTTGAGCAGTCACGAAAAATTCTCGGGCAAAAATATCAAATATTTCGATCCGGAACTGAATCAATCTTACACACCGTATGTTATCGAAACTTCGATTGGTGTGGATCGAACATTCCTTTCTATCATGGCTGCTTCGTACAACGAAGAAACGCTTGAAGGTGGTGATACCCGCGTTGTTTTGAATATTCCTCCAGTTTTGGCACCAATAAAAGCAGCCATTTTACCGTTGGTAAAAAAAGACGGTTTGCCCGAAAAGGCTCGCGAGATTATGAACGAATTGAAATTTGATTTCAAATGTGCTTATGACGAAAAAGATTCTATCGGAAAACGTTATCGTCGTCAGGATGCCATCGGAACACCGTTTTGTATAACGGTAGATCATGATTCGATGCAAGATAACTGCGTAACCATTCGTTACCGCGACACCATGTTGCAGGAACGTGTTGCCATTGCCGATTTACACAAGATTATTGGTGACTTGGTGAATATGAAGAACTTGTTTAAGAAAATTGTAGGATAATTCGTTATTGAAAATTATAATCAAAACAGAAGGAATGACTTTAAATCATTCCTTCTGTTTTTTTTGTACCTTCGCTTTATAATAAGTCAATCATTTGAATGTTACTAAAGCTGTAAATTATATCTTTCACTTATCGTATCAGTTCTTTCATAATCAAGGTCATAAGCGGTTGCACCGAATTGCCGATTTCCTGTACTTCTTCGTGACTTACTTCCACAATTTTACCGGGAACACCCAAATCGGTGACTATCGAAATTCCGAAACAACGGATTCCGGCGTGGTTTGCTACGATTACTTCAGGAACGGTACTCATTCCAACGGCATCTGCACCTATGGCACGAAAATAACGATATTCAGCCGGCGTTTCAAAGGTAGGTCCTGTAGTGCCAACATATACACCTTCCACCACTTTGATGTTGTGTTTAGCGGCAATTAGTTTAGCTTTTTCAATCAATTCTTTCGAGTATGCTTCGCTCATATCAGGAAAGCGAGTGCCCAGTTCGTTGAAGTTTTTTCCACGCAACGGATGTTCAGGAAAAAGGTTGATATGGTCGGTAATAATCATTAAATCACCTATTTCGAAATCGGGATTTACACCACCCGATGCGTTTGAAACGAGTAAAGTTTCAATTCCCAATGCTTTCATTACCCGAACCGGAAAAGTTACGGCTTTCATATCGTAACCTTCGTAATAATGGAACCGTCCCTGCATGGCCAGTACATCCACATCGCCCAATTTGCCGATAATAAGCTTTCCGCTGTGACCTTCTACCGTCGATACAGGAAAATTGGGAATTATTTCGTAAGGAATTTCAGTTTTCTCGGTAATTTGAGTAACCAGATTGCCTAATCCTGTGCCCAGAATAATGCCTGTTTTAGGATTTGAATAAATTTTGGAGCGAATGTAATCAGCGGTTTCTTGAATTTTCAACAACATAGTTTTTGATTTTTTGAATGAATAATGTTTCTTTATTTTGTAATATTTTTATCCGAATAGGAATAGCAAAAGTTATGGATTTTAACACTTCTGGGAAGTTGGAATCCGACACCATGCGAGCAGCGTCTTTTTCAGTTACCAATATGATCTTTTCTGTCGAATTCAGCAATTCGAACTGAAAATTAATTGAACTGTAATCTTTCGTTTGAAAGGCATGATGATCATCGAAAAACAAGGTATCAACCGATTTTGTGTAATTTTTCAGATGTTCCACAATTGGCTCCGGACGAACAATCCCAGCTACCAACAAAACACCGGCATGCGTTTCTTTAATTTGTTTGTAAGTCCAGGGTTCAGGTTCGGAATCAGGAAAAACTGGAATAAGTTCATTGTAAATAAAGGTCGAAAAAAACAATAATTGATTGTTTTCAGGTTTCAACTCTATTTCAATTAATCGCATATCAATCGGATTCAAATTTGCCGGACATTTAGTAACCACAACAATATTAGCGCGTTTACTTCCGCTTTTCCACTCCCGCAATTGCCCAGCCGGAAGCATCAAATCGCGACTGTAGATATTATCATAATCAGTTAATAAAATTGATAAACCGGCTTGAATATAACGATGTTGAAACGCATCATCGAGCACAACTAATTGTAAATCAGGAACAAGTCCCTGTAGTTTTCTAACCCCATGAACACGTTTCTCGTCCACAGCAACAGTTACATTCGGGAATTTTTTATAAATCTGATAGGATTCGTCGCCAATAGTTTGATTATTAGAGTTTCCGTTAGCAAATTCAAATCCTTTGGTGTTGCGTTTATAACCCCGACTGAGCACAGCCGTTTTCCATTCGTTTTGTAAAGCCGTAAGAATAAACTCAGTATGAGGAGTTTTACCGGTACCGCCGACAGCCAGATTTCCAACTGAAATAATTGGAATTTTAAAAGATGTAATCGGTATTAATCCATTGTCGAATAACCAATTACGAAAGGCAGTCACTAATCCGTAAAGAAGTGAGAAAGGATAAAGGGCAATATTTTTGACTTGCTTTTTCAACTCAATATCTGGCAACCTTAAAATAAGGCGGATGGCAAAGATACAATTTTTCTTAATTAAAACAACGCCCCTTCAATATTTTGTTTTGAAAACTAGCCGCCCGAGTTACTTAGGGTACCGGATCGTAACCACTGCCTCCCCAGGGATGACAACTGCCGATTCGTTTTATAGAAAGCCAGCCGCCCTTTAAAATACCATGTTTTTTTACTGCTTCAATGGTGTATTCCGAGCAGGTCGGGGTGTACCGGCATCGAGCCGGGATAAGAGGTGAAATGCTGTAACGGTAAAAATATACCGGAAGCAAAACTATAAATTGAAGGATTTTTTTCATGACAATAAAAAATAAAACAAACACAGAACTTTCAAACCTTTTCAGTCAACTTAAGTAAAGTCAATTTCATTTTCTTTTCCAAAGTGGCAAAATCCATTTCTTCGTCCGAAACGTAATTAAAAGCAATGTGAATCTGCAATTCTTTTTCGTTTAGTTTCTCAGTAAGATCTTGTTTGTTAAGTCGATATGCTTCACGCATCAAACGTTTCAATCGGTTGCGTTTTACGGCACGTTTAAAGCGCTTTTTGGGAACACTTACCAGTATACTTGCAGCTTCAGAATCACTTTTTGATTCAATAAGATATACCACGCGCAGCGGATAAGCAATAAAAGCATCACCTTGAGTAAAAAGCCTATTGATACGTTTTTCGCCGCACAAATGTTCCGATTTTGAAAATGAATTCGGTTGGTTCATTGATATTTAAAATAAACTATCCCAAAAGTACGGAAATTCTTCGATACTTCTGGGATAGCCAACTAATTTTTTGAATCGACTTATTTTCGAATCTTTTTATTGTATTCTTTCAGGAAGTTTTCCAACGCCATGGTCATGGATGAAACACCCGGAAGCGGAGCTTCTATATCCAATCTCAATCCGGCATCCCGAACAGCCTGAATCGTTGTTGCACCAAAACAACCGATTTGAGTATCTCCCTGCACAAAATCCGGAAAATTCTTTAACAGAGAAGCAATTCCTACTGGACTGAAAAATAATAACATATCATAATTAAACACTTCGTCCGGTCCAAAATCGTTACTTACTGTTTTGTACATTATTGCTTTGACAAATTCGATTTTCGATTTTTCAAGCGTCGACATTGTTTCCTCATTCTGTACATCCGAAGTAATTAACAAATATTTTTCATCTGCATGTTTATTCATTATGGTTACCAAGTCAACCATTTTTCCTGTGGCAGCAAAAAATACTTTTCGTTTACGATAATGAATATACCGTTGTAAATACAACGCGACTGACTCTGAAACACAAAAATACTTCATAGTTTCGGGAATAATCACTCGCAATTCATCACACAGTCTGAAAAAATGATCAATTCCATGACGTGCGTTAAAAATGACAGCCGAATAATCCAGAATTGATACGCGTTGTGTTCTGAACTCCTTAGCAAATATCGGCTCAACTTTTATAAATGGCCTAAATTCAATTTTGACATTATACTTTTCACTAATATCAAAATAAGGCGATTTCTCGGTTGTTGGTTGTGGTTGCGATACAAGTATCTTTTTGATTTTCACAGCAATAAAGTTTTAATATTAAACACCCTATACTAACAATTGATACACCTTATACAAAACAATCAAGGGTAAAAATTCAAGGGTGCAAAGATATAACAATATATAAAAAGATGCTAATATTTTTCGGTAAAATATTTGAAATAGTTTAATTATTATAAGAATACATGCTGTAAGACTTATAATCAGACTAACAACTTCAATTAATCGGGTATAATTATCGGGAATATAAATTTGCAAGAAAATGAGTGGGAATAATACTACACCCAAAAATGAAACCACATTAAAGTAGCCATCTTTAGCCATTTTTAAACTTGCAGGAGTAAGGAATACATATCCAATCAAGTCAAAAATAAACAATTTAAGTCCAAAAAATAAGGCGGTTACCAGCAGAAAAAGACCGTATTCTTTGATTGAAAAAGGATTATTTGATTGATTCATTAGAAGATAAGCATAGAAACTTAACACACCGATTGCAAAAATGACTATAAAAAACTGGAATCTTGAATCATTCACGGTCGCTTTACTGAAAATGCTTGACCGTTCTTTTACCTGAAAAAATGTTTTAAAGGTATCGGAAATTAAATCCGAAGATCGTGAAATTGAATAAACCAACAAGAAAAACAAAACCAATAAAATGATAAAAACCCAATCTTCTGTTTGAGGGAGTGAAGGATGTGGAATGCCAATGAATCCTCGTGGAATCTGAACAATTGATTTCAGCGAATCGACGAGCCTTAAAGAATCAGCAGCCGCCAATGAATCTACTTTTACAAGTGAATCAGGCAGGATTTTTGTGCTGTCGGTTAGGAATTGTATGGTGTCAGGCTGAATCATGATCTGATTTTAAAGTGCTGCAAAACTGCGTGCATTTTCGTCCCAACTTACCGAATCTTGAATGGCTTTAAGAACTTCCTCAGGAGTTTCAACTACTTTCCACATTTGTCGATGTTCTTCACGCATAAAATGTTCGTCAACCGCCCTGTTCAACATGGTAATCAATGCATCGAAATAACCTTCCAGATTCACAATAACAATCGGTTTTGTGAAAATTCCCAAACGTTTCCATGTTATTACTTCCAATAATTCCTCCAATGTCCCGCATCCACCCGGTAATGCAACCACTGCATCAGCCATCATTACCATTTTTTCTTTCCGTTCGTGCATGGTTTCTACTAAAATCAATTTGGTTAAACTGGTGTGGTTCCATTCTACTTCACACATAAATCGTGGAATAATTCCAGTGATATTTCCTCCTGCTGCTATTGTGCTGTCGGCAAGTTGTCCCATAAGTCCCATTGAACCACCTCCATATACAATTGAAATATTTTCTTCAGCCAATATTTGAGCTAACCGGACTGTGGCTTTAAAATAAGCGGGCTTTACTTGAGAACTGGAAGCGCAATACACACAAATGGTTTTCATTCTATATTTTGGGAAAGTTTATTAAGCTTTTTCGGAAATTGTATGCAAAAATACTGTTTTCTTTCCGTATTTTTGAACTTGAAATTAAAAATCGGGAAAAATGATACTGGTTACGGGAGCTACAGGTTTAGTGGGTGGCAATTTATTGTGGCATTTATTGCAGGAAAATGAGAGAGTGTCGGCTATTCGACGTCCAACCAGTAATCTTGAATTTTTAAGAACCATTTTTAGTTTTTACACAGCAAATCCAGATGAATATCTTGCCCGAATTGATTGGAAAATTGCCGATGTGCTTGATGAAAAATCCATACAGGAAGCAATGCATGGAACCACAATTGTTTATCATTGTGCAGCCGTAGTTTCTTTAGGAAATAATGCCGATATCTTATTGGATACCAATGTGATTGGAACAAAAAATATTGTAAGTGCTGCGATGGATAACGGTATTCGGAAGTTGTGTTTTGTCAGCTCAATAGCTGCTTGTGGAAACGCTGAACACGGAAAAATGAGTGATGAAAATTCCGTTTGGAAAGATAGTCCGAACCGTTCTCTGTATTCGCGAAGTAAATACTATTCGGAGCAGGAAGTGTGGAAAGGAATTGAAGCAGGTTTGAATGCAGTAATTGTTAATCCGGGAGTTATTTTGGGAGTTTCAGGAAATAACAGCGGAAGTTCGCAACTTTTTTCGCGGGTTCGCAAAGGATTGATGTTTTTTACCGATGGAGGAAGTGGATATGTAGATGTTCAGGATGTGGTAAAAGCGATGATTCAATTGATTAAAAGCGACTTATCAGGAGAACGTTTTGTTTTAGTAGGAGAAAATTGCTCCAATAAAGATATGTTGAGTTGGATGGCTGATGGTTTTGGTAAACGCCGACCTTTAATTAGTATCGGAAAACGATTGCTTTGGTTGGTCGGAATTTTATCAGAAAATCTTGGAAAGATATTCCAATTTTCTCCCATAATCGACAGAAGAACAGCATTTTCGATAACGAATCGTGAATACTATTCAAGTAGTAAGATCGAAAAAGATCTCGGTTTTAGATTTAAGCCAATCGAGAAATGCATTAAAGAAGTGTGTGAATTTCAATTAATGAGTTGATTTTTAATTTTGGAATTTAAAACTGAAATCCAAATTTTAACCCAAAATTAATCATCGAGTTTTGGCCTATGTAAGAAAAAGTTCCCAATTCATTTGTCTCAGTAATTTTTGCGGTAATTGAAGTAATGCCGGAATAAATACCTGCAAATAAAGCGGTTTTATAACTTAGTTTGCGAGTAATTCCTATTGAGACCTTCACGAATGTGCCACCGCTATAATCAGAATTCAGACCAAATGCATATCCGGCGTCAATCCCGATAAATGGCGCTGTTCTATTTTTTGTTAAAGTGCTTTGGAGACGAAGAAATAAAGGCAGAAAACTTATCGGATCAGCATTTTGAGATAGAACGGTCATATTATAACCAATGCCAAGCCCCATAAAAATATCTTTTCCCAAAACCCGTTTATTTCCGAAAATCATTGATAATTCAGTGGTTGGACACAAACTAAAAGAATTTTTAGCATTTGAAATGCCGGCAGAAAGTTCAATATTCCCACAAAAATTGTTTTCAGTTGAAATGTTTTGGTTCAGATTTTTTATATTTTCAACAGAGGTCTGATTATCAGGACGTTTTTCAATTTTATTCACTTCAGAAAGTTGAAATTGATATCGAGTACCATTCAAAGTCTTTATCATTACCATTTCGGCAGTTCTCACTACTATTTCTCCAAAATAAACTTCACCCGATTTTAGTGTGATTTTATCTTGAATTGTAGAATCTTGTCCCAAAAGTTGGATAGAAAAAAACAGAATGAGAACAAGAAAGCTAAGATGTTTCATATTTAAAATCTAAGGATTCAATCCGTTAATGATAATTGTATAATTTCTCTAAAGCTAATTAGAAATTCGTTCGCATCGGATTTTGACAAACACAAAGGAGGAAGTAATCGAATGGTATTTATTTCGCTGGCTCCGGTAAATATCTTCTTTTCGAAAAGCAAACGATTTCTAAAATCTTTAACTGGCTGATCGAATTCCACACCAATCATCAAACCCAACCCTCTGACTTCTTTGATTTGAGGAATTTTATTCAATTCAGTCATAAGATATTGACCAATTTGTTCGGCATTTTCCATTAAATGTTCGGCTTTTATTATATCGAGAACTGCAATAGCAGCCGTACATGCCAAGTGATTTCCTCCGAAAGTAGTGCCAAGCAGACCATAAGATGCTTTAAAAATGGGGCTGATAAGTACACCACCAATAGGGAAACCATTCCCCATTCCTTTGGCTACAGTGATTAAATCGGGACGAATGTCAGCATATTGGTGAGCAAAGAATTTTCCGGTGCGTCCGTAACCCGATTGAACTTCATCTAAAATCAGTATCGTTCCGGTAGCTTTACATTCAGCACTCAACTCTTTCAGAAAATCAATTTCAGGAACTCGAATTCCACCAACACCTTGAATCCCTTCAATTATAACAGCACAAACATCTTTGTGTTTCAATGATTTACGAACTGAATTTATATCATTCAACGCAGGAAATTCAACTTCAAAACCTTCATTTATCGGTGCTACAATTTTCGGATTGTCAGTTACACGAACTGCAGCCGATGTGCGTCCGTGAAAACTTTTGTTAAAGGCAATCACTTTACGACGACCGGTATGAAACGATGCTAATTTGAGAGCATTTTCGTTTGCTTCGGCTCCCGAATTCACTAAAAACAATGAATAATCTTCGTATGCTGAAATTTTGCCCAACTTTTCTGCCAACTCAACCTGAAATTTATTTACAACGGAATTGGAGTAGAACACAAGATTTTCAAGTTGTTGTGTCAGTTTTTGTATATAGTAAGGATGTGAATGTCCAATTGAAATTACTGCATGTCCGCCATACAGATCAAGGTATTCAATGCCATGATTATCATAAATTCTACAACCAATTCCTTTTGAAATTTCAATATCAAAAAGCGGGTAAACGTTAAACAAATCCATAAATTAACTGTTTTAGTGAATTTTTTATTTTCAAAGAGTAAGAAACATTCAATCTATTTTTACTTTTTCGAAAGTAGGATGCAAATGTAATTCAAAATTTAGAGACACTCAAATAAATGCATTTAAAAAAAATAATGTAATTTTACACCGAAATAACCCCAAAACGCCTTTTAATACTTTCTGCCACATGGAGAATCAAGCTACGATATATTGTAAAAACACAAAATCCTATCATACTTATCCTTTAGGAACTTCCCTGATTGAAATATTTCAGGATTTGAAAATTGAGTTGAAATATCCAGTCATGGCCGCACGGGTAAATTATAAAGTAGAAGATTTAAATTTCATGATTTATAAACCCAAAGATATCGAGTTTATAGATTTAAGTACATCTTCGGGTATGCGGGTTTATGTTAGAACGTTGAGTATGGTGTTGGCGAAAGCGATTTCTGAACTTTTCCCGCAAGCCATACTTCGAATCGAACACCCCATTTCTAAAGGATATTATTGTCAACTTGATAACCTTGGACAACCAATAAATGAGGAAATTATAATCCAAATCAAGGAGCGTGTAAATTTGATAATTTCGCAAGGTAAAAGCATAATCTGTGAAGAAAAGCAAACCAAAGAAGTTAAGGAATTATTTGTAAATCAGGCAAAACAAAAAGATAAAACCGCTTTATTCGAAACGCTTGGAAATCCTTATTTTCGTTTCTTTCGAATCGATGATTTTATTGATTATTACAATGGAGTTTTATTACCATCGACCGATTATCTTTATTTGTTTGATTTAATTGAATATTACGATGGACTTTTGCTTCAGGTACCAAGTCGGGATAATCCGGTTGAGATTGAAGAAATGGTTTTATCCCCTAAAATATTCGATATTTTCAAAGAATATGTAGGTTGGAACAAGATCATGAATATGAATAATGTAGGTGATTTCAACGTGGCCTGTCTTAATAATCAATCATTTAACCTGATTAAAGTATCAGAAGCGTTACACGAAAAGAAAGTAGCATCAATTGCCGACATGATCTCACAACGTGCCGAAAATGCCCGTTTTGTATTAGTTTCCGGACCGTCATCTTCAGGTAAAACGACTTTTAGTAAACGTCTTTCTATTCAATTAATTGTAAGTGGACTGAGACCCGTGGTGCTGTCACTTGATAATTACTTTGTAAATCGCGAAGATACACCGTTAGATGAAAACGGTGAGTGGGATTTCGAACACTTACATGCTCTTGATTTGCCTTTGTTTAATCAGCATCTGAAGCAATTACTTAGTGGAGAAGAAATTGAAATTCCATTTTTTAATTTTGAAGATGGAAGACGTTATTATAAAGGAGAAAAACTGAAATTGCATGAAGACAGTATATTGATAATGGAAGGAATTCATGCATTAAATCCGGAATTGATTCCGGATATTCCAACTGAAACAACTTTTAAAATTTATGTTTCGGCACTGACCACCATTTCAATCGATAATCACAACTGGATACCGACAACAGATACTCGACTATTAAGAAGAATTATTCGTGACTATAGGTTCCGGAATTATTCAGCCAGAGAAACAATAGGCCGGTGGACAAGTGTACGCCGAGGTGAAGAAAAGTGGATATTTCCTTATCAAGAAGAGGCGGATGTGATGTTTAATTCAGCACTTTTATTTGAATTGGCAGTATTAAAAAGACATGCTGAACCCATATTGGCTGAGGTGCCGAAGTATTGTGATGAATATACTGAAGCACACCGCCTTATAAAGTTTTTAAACTATTTTGTGCCAATTCATGATCGCGAAATTCCACCGACGTCATTGTTAAGAGAATTCCTTGGAGGAAGCAGTTTCAGATATTAAAAAATAATGGTCAAATTTTTAATTAATTGTGGAATAATTCATCATAACTTTGCCTACAATTTATTTTTGTCTAAAATAAACCATAACATATTATTTAGTCATAAAGGGATGAGAAAAATATTATTGATTACATTCCTTATTTTGTTTTTTGTTAATGGGATAGGAGCCCAACTACAAAACAAATCGAATGCAAAAGATATTATAAGTACCGTTCTGGGAATTGGACCTGATGGATTACATAGACCGGCTTTTCCCGGTCAGTCTTTAATTACGTTTTCCGGCATTGGTCCCGCTTACCTTTTTGGAGATCTTGGAGTTTTGAATAATGCTTTTACAGGTCTTATTGACTATAGAGCATTTGATACCAGCGCTTTGTATTCGGTTGGTTTGCTGCATATATTTCCCAATAATGTGGGTATTAAAGCCGCTGCATTTTTTGGAACTTTTAAGGGAACTGATGATGGTACAAAATACGAATTAACAAGAGGATACTCTTTTCAATCAACTCTATTTGAATTTGCGGTTCAAGGCGAATATATCTTGCTGGGTGGGCCTTTTTCTAAACGTTCAACCCCTCATACTTTTTATGTTTTTGCCGGAGCGGGTTTAATGTATAGTGATGCTACTCTAAAGCGTTTTGGTCTGACCATAAATAGTTTAATGATTAGTGATGCTACTATAACGCGTTTTGGTCTGACCATAAATAATATTAATGTGCCTCGGCGTGGCGATACAGTACAACCCAAAACCCTTGCTCCTGTTTTCCCCTTAGGATTTGGTTATCAATTCCGGTTTACAAGTAAATTTTCGTTAGGTGCTGAGTATGGTTATCATTATATACTCTCTGATTTTGTAGATGGAATATCCACTCCAGAAGGAAAGTATAAAGATGTTTTAGCAGCTTTAACATTTACATTTACGTATAAATTTGCCGAATCCGGACCGTCGTCGTCTTTGAAAAATCGTTGTAATTGTGTCTGGCAATAATACCATCTGTAATTATAAAACAGCCCAAAGGTTGTTTTATAATTGTACTGTGGTTAATGCCGTTGCTTCAAACAAATAGTATCAATGAGACGAACTTGCCTGCGGCAGGCAGGGTCGAAATTGGACTATATTGTTTGTGCAAACGGTATAAATTGATTTTTGATCAAACAGTCGAGCCTTAAACACATAGATGATTCAAAAAGAGGAACAAGCCTAAGCTTGTTCCTCTTTTTGAATGAAAAAGTATTTTGTGTTTTCCCGGATTACTCTGCAGCAGGTGTTTCTTCAATAGCATCCACTGGAGTTACCGGTGCTTCAACAGGAGCTGCGGCTGCAACAGGAGCAGTTGTTTCAGCTTTTTTAGAAGCGCCAGCCCGACGGGTGCGGACAGCTTTTTTGGCAGCTTTTTCTTTCAACATGTTTTCGTTGTAATCCACTAACTCGATAATACACATTTCGGCATTATCACCCTGACGGAAACCTGTACGTAAAATACGGGTGTAACCACCGGGACGATTAGCAATTTTCAACGACACATTCTGAAACAGTTCAGTAACCATTTCTTTGTTTTGCAGGTGACTGAATACCGTACGGCGTGAGTGAGTTGTATCTTCTTTCGATTTTGTCAACAACGGTTCCACATAAACTTGCAAGGCTTTAGCTTTTGCCAGAGTTGTAGCGATTCTCTTATGTTGAATAAGTGAAGAAGCCATATTTGACAACAGTGCCTTTCTGTGAGCCGTTGTACGGCCTAAGTGGTTAAATTTTTTATTATGTCTCATCTCTTTTAGTCTTTATCTAATTTATATTTGGCAATATCCATTCCGAAGGACAGATTTAAGCTTTCTAATTTTTCTTCTAATTCAGTAAGCGATTTTTTACCAAAATTACGGAACTTCAATAAATCGTGTTTGTGATATCCTGCCAATTGACCCAATGTTTCTACATCGGCAGCTTTCAAACAATTCAGAGCGCGAACAGAAAGTTCGAGATCAGTCAGTTTTGTTTTCAGCAACTGACGCATGTGCAGGATTTCTTCATCAAACTCATCACTACCTTCACCTTCGGTCACTTCCAGCGAAATTTTTTCGTCAGAGAACAACATAAAATGGTGAATCAGAATTTTAGCAGCTTCTTTCAATGCTTCTTTCGGGTGAATAGAACCATCAGTGCTTATTTCCATCACTAATTTTTCGTAATCGGTAACCTGTTCCACACGGTAGTTTTCAATTGAATACTTCACGTTGCGAATTGGAGTAAAGATAGCATCAATCGGAATAACACCAATTTCGGAGTTCAAAACTTTGTTTTCTTCAGAAGGTACATATCCGCGTCCTTTATTTACCGTAATATCAATTTGGAAATTGGCAGACGGATCTAGTTCACAAATAACCAGTTTTGGGTTCAACACTTCAAAACCTGTAAAATATTTGCCTATGTCGCCAGCTTTAAATGAACTTGAGCCGCCACCTACGTTGATAGTTACTTTTTCGTTTTCAATATCTTCAACAATCTGTTTGAAACGTACCTGTTTCAGATTCAGAATAATGTTAGTAACGTCGTCAATCACTCCCGGAATAGTAGAATATTCATGATCTATTCCTTCAATCTTAATGGAAGTAATAGCGAACCCTTCCAGTGAAGACAAGAGGATACGGCGTAAAGCATTACCTATTGTAATACCGTAACCGGGTTCCAACGGACGAAATTCAAATTTTCCTTGAAATGCGTCAGCTTCCAACATGATTACCTTTTCAGGTTTTTGAAATGCTAATATAGCCATGGTTTCACTTATTATTTAGAGTATAACTCAACGATTAATTGTTCTTTGATATTTTCAGGAATATCTTCGCGTTCAGGAATATGTAGATATGTTCCGGACATTGAAGTGGCATTCCATTCAATCCAGGGGTATTTGCTGTGGTTAAATCCATTCAACGAAACTGCAATTACTTCCATTGATTTGTCTTTTTCACGTACAGCAATAACTTGTCCGGCGCGAACATGATAAGAAGCAATGTTTACCACTCTACCATCAACGGTAATGTGTTTGTGGCTTACCAATTGGCGAGCACCTGACCGTGTAGGAGCTAATCCCAATCGAAACACGATGTTATCCAACCTTGATTCCAGCAATTGTAATAATACTTCACCGGTAACACCTTTTGTGCTATGAGCTTTTTCATATAAGTTACGGAATTGTTTTTCCAAAACACCGTAAGTATATTTAGCTTTTTGTTTTTCGCGTAACTGAATACCGTATTCCGATGTTTTTTTACGACGTCCCTGACCATGTTGTCCGGGAGGATAATTCTTTTTAGCCAACACTTTGTCTGGTCCGAAAATAGCTTCACCAAACTTGCGTGCTATTCTTGACTTTGGTCCAATATATCTTGCCATTTTTTATTGTTTTATTTTAAATTATTATACGTTCCACATGCACAAATCGGTCGAAACTAACACAGCCGCGATTGCAGAGAGGTTTATTGCAATCAATTTCGTATTTTCACCAATTAGACTGCCGGAGAAACCCGGTTACAGATTATACTCTACGACGTTTTGGAGGACGACAACCATTGTGTGGAAGTGGTGTTACGTCAACTATTTCGGTTACTTCGATGCCAGCACCGTGTATTGTCCGAATAGCTGATTCACGACCGTTACCCGGTCCTTTCACATAGGCTTTTACTTTCTTCAAACCTAAATCTAATGCAACTTTTGAGCAATCCTGTGCAGCCATTTGCGCTGCATAAGGAGTGTTTTTCTTTGAGCCACGGAATCCCATCTTACCTGCCGAAGACCAGGAAATAACCTGTCCATCGCCGTTTGTAAGTGTAACAATAATGTTGTTGAAAGAAGAGTGTACGTGTAATTGCCCTACACTGTCAACTTTAACGATTCTTTTCTTGGCTGCAACTGTTTTTTTTGCCATATTATTCTAATATTATTTAGCTTTTCTAAAATTCGCTAACAGTTAAACCTTATTTAGTTGCTTTTTTCTTGTTCGCAACTGTTTTCTTTTTACCTTTACGAGTACGAGCATTATTTTTCGTACTTTGACCTCTCAATGGCAGACCTATACGATGACGTACTCCGCGGTAGCAACCTATATCCATCAATCGCTTGATGTTCGTTTGCACTTCCGAGCGAAGATCACCTTCTACTTTGAATCCACCACCTATGATTTCGCGGATTTTAGCTGCTTGGTCGTCAGTCCAATCTTTCACCTTGATGTCGATATCAACACCGGCAGATTCTAAAATCTTTTTTGCACTACTGCGACCTATTCCGTAGATATAAGTCAATCCAACTTCCCCTCTTTTGTTTTGGGGTAAATCTACTCCAACAATTCTTATAGCCATAAACTATTCTTTTTCTAAAATAAATGAATTAACCTTGACGTTGTTTAAACTTAGGATTTTTTTTGTTGATAACATACAAGCGACCTTTTCTACGTACAATTTTGCAATCGTCCGTACGCTTTTTTACAGATGCTCTTACTTTCATATTCTATGAATTATATGCCCCCCAGCCCCCTAAAGGGGGAGTATGGAAGAGTGATTTATAAATTTTATTTAATATCCAAAATACTATTATCAATTCCCTGCACAAATTCCCCCTTTAGGGGGTTAGGGGGCAGGTTTATTTATACCTGAACGAGATTCTTCCTTTTGACAAATCATAAGGCGACATTTCGACTTTTACTTTATCGCCGGGTAAAATTTTAATATAATGCATACGCATTTTACCTGAGATATGAGCCGTAATAACATGACCGTTCTCCAATTCTACACGAAACATGGCATTCGATAATGCTTCAATTATCTTTCCATCTTGTTCAATTGCATTTTGTTTGGCCATATTGTATTGCTTTGTTACCTAAAACTTGTTCTATATATTCAAAACTTGATAAAATATCAGCTTTGCCACGTCGAATGGCTATCGAATGTTCAAAGTGAGCTGACGGTTTCCGATCCAATGTCCGGGTTGTCCATCCATCTTTTTCAAAGACTAAATGTCTGACCCCTAAGTTAATCATGGGTTCAATAGCAATCGTCATTCCCGATTTGAGCATTACACCATTTCCTTTTCGTCCATAATTCGGAACTTCAGGGGCTTCGTGCAAATTGCGACCAACACCGTGTCCGATCATTTCACGTACTACAGAATATCCACGCTCTTCACAGTAACTTTGAATGGCATTACCAATATCTCCTAACCTCCGACCTTCCTGAGCCTGCTCTATACCTTTGTATAAAGATTCTTTGGTTGTACGCAATAAATCTACAATTTCAGGTTTAACATCACCTACACAAAAAGTGTAAGCTGAGTCGCCATGAAAACCATTAATATACACGCCACAATCTACAGAAACAATATCACCATCTTCCAAAACAACTTTGTCGGATGGAATTCCATGTACAACTTGTTCGTTTACCGACGTACAGATAGATCTCGGGTATCCGCTATAACCCAGAAAACCGGGTATGGCTCCATGATCCCTGATAAATTCATCTGCAATTCTATCTAATTTATCCGTACTTACGCCCGGTTGAATCAGTTTTGCAAGTTCAGCTAACGTTTTAGCAACTATTTGATTACTGATACGAAGCAGTTCAATTTCTTCGTCAGATTTCAAAAATATCATTCGACCATTGTTTATTAATAGGCTGAAGCTCCACCGGAACGTCCTTTAATACGTCCCGATTTCAGTAAGCCATCGTAATGACGCATCAATAAGTGACTTTCAATTTGTTGCAGGGTGTCAAGAATAACACCTACTAAAATCAACAACGAAGTTCCACCGAAAAATTGCGCAAAAGCTTGATTAATACCCATGATTTTTGCAAATGCAGGCATAATTGCTATTATTGCTAAGAAAATGGAACCAGGTAATGTAATGCGTGACATAATTAAATCTAAATATTCAGCCGTACGTTTTCCCGGTTTAATACCAGGTATAAAGCCGTTATTTCGTTTCATTTCTTCAGCCATTTGAGTCGGATTGATAGTGATAGCCGTATAAAAATAAGTAAACACTATAATCATAAGTCCAAAAACGAAGTTATACCAAAATCCATTGTTATCCATAAATGCTCCCACAAATCCTCTCATCGAATCGGATTTTGAAAATCCTACTAATGTAATTGGAATAAACATAATTGCCTGAGCAAAAATGATCGGCATTACACCTGCAGCATTAATTTTCAAAGGAATATATTGACGAACTCCACCGTATTGTTTGTTACCAACAACTCGTTTTGCATATTGTACCGGAATCTTACGGGTTCCCTGAACTAACATAATAGAAGCTGCAATAACAACTAACAAGAAGAGTAATTCAAAAAGGAACATCACCAAACCACCACCTGCATCGCCTAAACGTGAAGCAAATTCTTTGATTAATGCACCGGGGAAGCGAGCAATGATACCAACCAAAATAATGAATGATATACCGTTACCGATTCCTTTATCTGTGATTCGTTCACCCAACCACATTACAAACATACTTCCACCGCATAAAATCAGTGTAGAAGAAACGGTAAACCAGAATCCACCTGGAAGTGCCGAACCGGCCTGATTCAACTGAACACTTAAATTCACCAGATAAGAAGGTCCTTGTAACAACAAGATACCAACTGTAAGGTAACGAGTGAATTGGTTCATTTTGCGACGACCACTTTCACCTTCTCTTTGCATTTTTTGGAAATAAGGAACCGCAATTGTCAACAACTGAATTACAATTGAAGCGGAAATATACGGCATGATACCCAAAGCAAAAACCGATGCGTTGTGAAAAGCACCACCAGAAAACATATCCAACAAAGCTAACAGACCACCTTGAGTTTGGCTCTTTAACGCCGTCAATGCAGCCGGATCTATACCCGGAAGAACGATAAAAGAACCGAAACGATAAATCAGTACAAACAAAAGTGTTGTAAGTAACCGCGTACGAAGATCTTCAATCTTCCAGATATTTTTAATTGTTTCTAAGAGTTTCTTCATGGCGATTATAGTTTAACTACTGTTCCTCCTGCGGCAACGATAGCTTCTTCTGCCGATTTAGAAAATCCGTTCGCTTCAACATCGATTTTTACAGTCAAAACACCTTTGCCTAAAATTTTAGCCAACGCTGTTTTTGAAAGAAAACCTGCTTCTCTCAATTCAACTAAACCAATTTTAGTCAGCTTTTTTGTTTCTGCTAGAATTTGCAAGGTATCAAGGTTGATAGCTTTATATTCAACACGATTCACGTTTTTGAAACCAAATTTTGGTAAACGACGTTGAATAGGCATTTGACCGCCTTCAAAACCGATTTTTTTCGAGTATCCGGAACGTGATTTCTGTCCTTTGTGCCCTTTTGTAGAGGTGCCGCCTAATCCTGAACCGGTACCACGACCAATTCGTTTTCTGGTTTGAGTAGAACCTGCTGCAGGGGTTAAATTACTTAAATTCATATCTTATTATTTAAAGAGTCTAAGAATAATATTATTTGATTATTTCAACCAAGTGTTTCACTTTATTTACCATACCCAAAATTTGAGGGGTAGCTTCGTGTTCAACTACGGCTTGCATTTTTTTTAAACCCAATGCTTCCAAAGTCAGTTTTTGAGTTTTTGGAGATTTGATTTTACTGCGAACTTGTTTAATTTTTATTGTTGCCATAATTTTTCGATTTATCCGTTAAATACTGTATCAAGCGAAACGCCCCTGTTTTGAGCCACCATGTGTGCATCACGCAACTCGCTTAATGCTACGATAGTAGCTTTCACTAAGTTGTGAGGATTCGACGAACCTTTTGACTTTGCTAAAACGTCTGTAATTCCAACACTTTCGAGTACTGCACGCATAGCACCCCCGGCTTTAACTCCGGTACCGTGTGAAGCAGGGCTGAGAAATACTTGTGCACCACCAAATTTTGCAATTTGTTCGTGAGGAATTGTTCCATTTAATACAGGCACTTTAATCAGGTTTTTCTTTGCAGCTTCAGTTCCTTTAGCAATAGCTGCGGTAACTTCACCGGCTTTACCAAGTCCCCAACCTACAATCCCATCTTCATTTCCAACTACAACGATTGCCGAAAAACTGAAAGTACGTCCACCTTTTGTAACTTTAGTTACACGATTAACGGCTACCAATCTGTCTTTCAATTCCAAATCGTTGGTCGATTTAACTTTATTCATATTTGTTGCCATACTTGATTAAAATTTAAGACCAGCTTCGCGAGCAGCGTCAGCTAATTGTTTAACTCTACCATGGTACAAGTAACCGTTACGGTCGAATACCACTTCTGTAATTCCGGCTTCTTGAGCAACCTTAGCTATTAATGCGCCTACTTTAGCAGCTTGTTCAATTTTTGTTGCTTTTTCTTTTAAACCAAGTGATGAAGCTGAAGCTAATGTTACACCGTTTACGTCATCAATTAGTTGAGCATAAATCTGGGTATTACTTCTGAACACTGTCATACGTGGTTTTTGAGCAGTTCCGCTCACTTTGTGGCGGATATGTGCTTTTATTCTTGTTCTTCTATCTAAATTTGTTGTCATAATTTCACAAGTTTACGTAAATTATTTACCGGCAGATTTACCTGCTTTGCGGCGAAGTACTTCACCCGCGAATTTAACACCTTTCCCTTTGTATGGTTCCGGTTTACGGAATGAACGGATCTTTGCACAAACCTGACCAATCAGTTGTTTGTCGTAGCTTTCCAAAATCACGACCGGATTTTGATTACGTTCACTTTTTGTTTCAATTTTCACTTCGGCAGGTAAACTCAAAAAGATATTGTGAGTATAACCTAAAGCGAATTCTAATACCTGACCCTGATTTGACACACGATAACCGACACCAACCAATTCCAGCGTCTTTTTGTAACCTTCCGAAACACCCGTTACCATATTGCTGATTAATGAACGATACAAGCCGTGGAATGCACGGTTTTGTTTTTCATCATCATGACGTGAAACGGTACAAACACCTGCTTCAACTGTTACGGTGATATTTGGATTAATTTCTTGAATCAACACTCCTTTTGGACCTTTTACGGTAACCAAAGTGTCTTGCACAGTGATAGTTACACCTGCAGGTAAGCTAATGGGTAATTTTCCTATTCTTGACATGCTTCTTTCCTCCTATTAATAAATGTAACAAATAACTTCACCACCAATTTTTAAATCGGCTGCTTCTTTGTTGGTCATAACACCTTTAGAAGTGGTAAGAATAGCAATACCCAATCCGTTCAATACACGTGGCATATCAGTATGTCCAACGTACTTACGTAAACCGGGAGTAGAAACCCGGATCATTTTTTTAATCGAGTTAACCTTGTTAACTGGATCGTACTTTAAGGCAATTTTAATAATGCCTTGTGGACCCTCTTCTACAAATTTGTAGTTTAAGATATAGCCTTTTTCATGCAATATCCGGGTAATTTCTTTTTTCAAATTCGAAGCGGGAACTTCCACCACTCGGTGATTTGCCTTAATGGCGTTCCGCAATCTCGTAAGATAATCTGCTATTGGGTCTGTCATATTTATTGTTTTTAAATTGATCCCGACTATCGGGACAATATTTAACTTTTGCCCCCTAACCCCCTAAAGGGGGAACATTGGAAGCGTTTTACTGAATTTATTTCTTTTTAGTTGAGAATTGTGCCCTAAAACTCCCCCTTTAGGGGGTCGGGGGGCAATTTACCAGCTTGCTTTCTTGATTCCCGGGATTAAACCGTTGGATGCCATTTCGCGGAATTGAATACGTGAAATTCCAAACTGACGCATGTATCCTTTTGGACGACCGGTGATTTTGCAACGATTGTGCAAACGTACAGGCGAAGCGTTCTTTGGAATCGATTGAAGACCTTCGTAATTGCCTTCAGCGAGAAATTTTGCACGTTTTGCAGCGAATTTAGCAACCAGTTTGACTCTTTTCACCTCGCGGGCTTTCATTGATTCTTTTGCCATTGTATGTCTAAATTAGTTTTTTTTGAATGGTAATCCAAATTCTTTCAACAATGCATAACCTTCTTCATCGGTGGTTGCAGTTGTTACCATTGTAATGTTCATACCCAACATACGGGTAATTCCATCAATGTTGATTTCCGGAAAAATGATTTGCTCGGTAATACCAAGTGTATAATTTCCACGTCCATCCAGTTTGTTTTCGATTCCTCTGAAGTCACGTACACGAGGTAAAGCAACACGGATAAGGCGTTCCAAAAATTCGTACATACGATCTCCACGTAACGTTACCCGAACACCGATAGGCATTTTCTTACGTAACTTGAAGTTCGAAATATCTTTCTTAGAAATGGTAGCAACGGCTTTTTGACCGGTAATAGTAGTCATTTCGTTGATAGCAACTTCGATAATTTTTTTATCGGCAACGGCTATACCCAATCCCTGGTTCAGAACAATTTTTTCGAGTTTTGGTGCTTGCATAACAGAGCTGTAACCAAACTCTTTCATTAAGATCGGAACGATACGTTCTCTGTAATCTTCTTTAAAATTTGCTGTGTTCATTCTTAAATCTCTCCTCCTGATTTTTTAGAAATACGAACTAATTTTCCTTCTGCATTCAATTTGCGACCAACACGAACGGGTTTACCGCCTACTGCAGGGTTCAAATTGGAGATATGGATAGCTGCTTCTTTCTTGATTATACCACCTTGAGGGCTTTTTGCGTTAGGTTTGGTGCTCTTTGACACCAAATTTACACCTTCTACAATAGCGCGTTGTTCTTTCACAAGAACTTCCAACACGCGACCGGTTTTGCCTTTGTCAACTCCGGTATTTACGTAAACGGTATCACCTTTTTTTATGTGTAATTTACTCATCACTGTTTATTTTTTCGAAGATTAAAGCACTTCTGGTGCAAGTGATATGATTTTCATATTTGTATTACGCAATTCACGTGCTACAGGGCCGAAGATACGGCTCCCACGGATTTCACCGGCATTGTTTAACAATACGCAGGCATTATCATCAAAACGAATATAAGATCCATCGGGACGACGAACTTCCTTTTTCGTACGAACGATAACGGCTTTTGAAACAATACCTTTTTTGATGTCGCTTGAAGGTATTACACTTTTCACGGCAACAACAATGATATCGCCCAATGTAGCGTAACGTTTGCTGGTTCCTCCTAATACGCGGATACAGAGGCAGGTTTTAGCTCCACTGTTATCGGCTACTATGAGTCTTGATTCTTGTTGTATCATAATTACTTAACTCTTTCGATAATTTCGGTTAATCTCCATCTTTTTAATTTACTCAGCGGGCGGGTTTCCATAATGCGTACAGTGTCGCCAATGTTACATTCGTTTTTCTCGTCATGAGCATGATATTTCTTCGTTTTATTTACGAATTTTCCGTAAATAGGGTGTTTTTCTTTCCATTTTACAGCAATAGTAATGGTTTTGTCCATCTTGTTGCTAAAAACGACACCTGTTCTTTCTTTTCTTAAATTTCTTGTTTCCATCAGGGTCTTAATTTTATTTATTAATTTCTCGCTGACGTAACTCAGTAGCAAAACGGGCAATAGTTCTACGAACCCCTTTGATTTGCAATGGATTATCAAGTGGAGAAATGGCATGATTCAATTTTAAACGAACCAAGTGCTCTTTTTCAGCATCCATGCGTTCTTGAATCTCTTTGTTGTTTAATTCTTTTATTTCTCTTGTTTTCATTTTCCTTATACAATTACAGAAGTTGAATCATAATCTCGTCTTACTACAAATTTGGTAGTTACGGGTAATTTTTGAGCTGCCAAACGTAATGCTTCTTTTGCTATTTCGAAGGATACACCTTCTACTTCAAACAACATCCGTCCAGGTGTTACAGGAGCCACAAAACCTTCCGGAGCACCTTTACCCTTACCCATACGTACCTCTGCAGGCTTCTTTGTGATAGGTTTGTCTGGAAACACTCGAATCCAGATTTGTCCTTGTCTTTGCATATAGCGGGTTACAGCAATACGGGCGGCTTCAATTTGACGACCAGTTAACCATTTAGATTCTAACGATTTTATTCCAAAAGAACCGAACGCCAACTGATTACCTCTTTGGGCATTTCCTTTCATGCGCCCCTTCTGCTGTCTCCTGAACTTTGTTTTTTTAGGTTGTAACATAATATTTTCCTTAAATCAAATTCATTTATAACAGTTAATTTTTTCTCTTTTTAAAACCACCTTTTCCACCACGGTCGTTACGATCCTTGCGATCGCCACGGTCATTGTAGCTGCGGTCACCACCACGGGATGATTCTTTGGAAGCTGTGAAGTTTGGAGCTAAGTCTTTTTTACCGTAGATTTCGCCACGGCAAATCCATACTTTGATGCCGATCAACCCTACTTTAGTCAATGCTTCAGCGTGGGCATAATCGATATCAGCCCTGAAGGTATGCAAAGGAGTTCTTCCTTCTTTATACATTTCCGAACGTGCCATCTCAGCACCATTCAGACGACCGGAACACATAATTTTGATTCCTTCTGCTCCCATACGCATGGTAGAGGCAATAGCCATCTTGGTTGCGCGACGGTAAGCTATCTTTCCTTCAACCTGACGTGCCACGTTGTTTGCAACGATAACAGCATCCAGTTCAGGGCGTTTTACTTCGAAGATATTGATTTGTACTTCTTTGTCAGTAATTTTTTTCAATTCTTCTTTTAATTTATCTACTTCTTGTCCACCTTTTCCGATAATGATACCGGGGCGGGCAGTACAAACAGTGATAGTAACAAGTTTCAACGTACGTTCGATAACAATACGTGAAATGCTTGCTTTTGCTAGACGGGCATTGAGATATTTTCTGATTTTGTGGTCTTCAAGAATAGTTTCACCATAATTGTTTCCACCATACCAGTTTGAATCCCATCCACGTATGATTCCTAAACGGTTACTTATTGGATTAATTTTTTGTCCCATCGAGCAATTAAATTTGGTTATCGTTAGTATTCTTTGTATCAACAAACAATGTAACGTGGTTTGAACGTTTGCGAACGCGGTATCCACGGCCTTGAGGAGCTGTGCGTAACCGTTTCAGCATAGTAGCTGAATCAACAGCAATTCCACTTACATATAAGTTTGCATTATCGGCTTTTTGCTCTGTTTTGGCTTCCCAGTTGGCAATAGCTGATTTCAGCAGTTTTTCTAATCTTCCCGAAGCTTCTTTGGAAGAAAACTTCAATACACTCAAAGCTTTGTTCACTTCCATGCCACGAATCATGTCTGCCACAAGGCGCATTTTGCGAGGTGAGGTAGGAACTCCGTTGAGCTTGGCAAAGTAAAGAGTCTTGTTAGCTTCTTTTTTTGCGTCGGCTGATATTTTTTTTCTTGCACCCATTTTTTTGAAATGTTTATTTTTTTCTGATTTTAAATTTCAATGGATTATTTTTTCTTACCACCGTGACCGCGGAAGTTACGAGTAGGTGAAAATTCGCCTAACTTGTGTCCTACCATATTTTCGGTTACATATACAGGGATAAACTTATTACCATTGTGAACTGCAATTGTGTGACCTACAAAATCAGGTGATATCATTGAAGCACGAGCCCATGTTTTGATAACGGTTTTTTTACCGCTTTCATTCATGGCTAAAACTTTAGTCTCGAGTTTCAAGTTGATGAATGGTCCTTTTTTTAATGAACGGCTCATATTATTTACTTAATTTTTTCGATTATTTTTTCTTTCTTTCAATAATATATTGACTTGATTGTTTCTTTGGAGCACGTGTTTTGTACCCTTTAGCTAACAAGCCCTTACGAGAACGTGGGTGTCCTCCAGAAGCGCGGCCTTCACCACCACCCATGGGGTGATCAACCGGGTTCATAGCAACACCACGAACACGTGGACGACGTCCAAGCCAGCGTGAGCGACCTGCTTTTCCTGATCTTTCCAATGCGTGATCAGAGTTTCCTACACTACCAATAGTTGCCTTACAAGTACCCAAAATCTTACGTACTTCACCCGAAGGTAATTTGACAATAGCATACTTATCCTCACGTGAAGTGAGTTGAGCAAAAGTTCCTGCCGAGCGCACCATAGCGGCACCTTGACCCGGGCGTAATTCAATACTGTGAATTATAGTACCCAGTGGAATGTTTTGCAACGGTAATGCATTACCAACTTCGGGAGCAGCTTCTGCTCCGGAAACAACGATCTGACCAACTTGCAATCCGTTTGGTGCAAGAATATATGTTTTTTCCCCATCAGCGTAATAAAGTAATGCGATACGAGCCGAACGATTCGGATCATATTCGATTTCTTTAACTGTTGCAGGAACACCGTCTTTGTTGCGTTTAAAGTCAATTACTCTATATTTCTTCTTGTGTCCGCCACCTAAGTAGCGCATGGTCATTTTACCATCATGGTTACGACCTCCGGATTTTGATTCGCCTACAACAAGAGATTTCTCTGGTGCACTCGCAGTAATTGTGTCGAATGTACCAATAATCTTGTGTCTTTGCCCCGGTGTTGTGGGTCTTAGTTTACGTACAGCCATTTTTCTGTTTAAATATTGCTATAAAAATCAATTTTTTCTCCTTCTTTCACTGTAACGATAGCTTTTTTGTAAGCTGACGCACTTCCTTTAATTACACCACCTTTGGTAAAGCGGCTTTTTTTCTTAGGTGCTACGACCAATGTATTTACTTCATTTACAGTAACATCATACATAGCTTCAACAGCTTGTTTGATCTCTATCTTGTTAGCGTCTTTTTGAACTCTAAAGCCATAGCGGTTCAGTTTGTCGCCCAGGTGAGTCATCTTTTCTGTAACGATTGGTTTTATGATAATTCCCATATTCTGTCTCCTTATGCTTTAAAAATTTGTTCAATTGCTGTAACTGCATCTTCAGTTAACACAAGTGTTTTAGCATTAAGAACTGTATAAGTGCTTAATTCCGAAACCGTTACGACTTTTGAAGAGGTCAAATTACGAGCCGACAAATATACGTTTTTATTTGCATTTGCTAAAACAATTAACGGTTTTTTATCAGCTACTTGTAAACTTTTTGTCATTGCAACGAAATCTCTCGTTTTTGCTCCTTCAAATTCGATTTTATCAACAACAGTAATCAAGTTGCTTAAAGCTTTATACGATAAAGCCGATCTGCGTGCCAATTGTTTTACTTTTTTATTCAGTTTGAAGCTGTAATCGCGTGGTGTAGGACCGAACATACGACCACCACCGACACGAATACCAGACTTAATATCGCCCGGACGAGCGCCGCCGCCGCCTTTTTGCTTACCTAATTTACGTGTACTACCTGACAACTGGCTACGGCCTTTCGACGAGTGTGTTCCCTGACGTTGGTTTGCCAAATATTGTTTCACATCTAAATAAATAGCATGGTCATTTGGCTCAATACCGAAGATAGTATCGTTAAGCGATACTTTTCTTCCTGTGTCTTCTCCTTTAATATTTACTATATTCAGTTCCATGGTTATTTATTGATGATTACGATTGAACCTTTAGCACCCGGCACAGAACCTTTGATTAAAATCAAATTGTGTTCCGGAATAACTTTTAAAATCTGGAGGTTTTGCATAGTAACTTTATCGCCACCCATGCGGCCACCCATACGCATACCTTTAAATACGCGCGAAGGATACGATGAAGCTCCTAACGAACCCGGTGCACGAAGACGGTCGCTCTGACCGTGGGTAGTCTCTCCTACTCCAGCAAATCCATGGCGTTTTACAACACCCTGGAATCCTTTACCTTTTGAAGTCCCAACTACGTCGACGAACGTGTCTGCTTCAAACATTTCGCAGGTGATAGCATCACCTAATTTGAATTCTGTTTCGAATCCTTTGAACTCAACCAAGTGTCTTTGTGGTGCTACTCCGGCTGCTTTGAAAATTCCGGCTTCAGCTTTGTTGGTATGTTTTTCAGTTTTAACCTGAAATCCTACCTGAACAGCTTCGTAACCGTCGGTTTCTACAGTTTTGATTTGAGTAACAACACAAGGACCTGCTTCGATAACAGTGCATGGTACGTTTTTACCATCGGCACTGAAAACGGATGTCATTCCGATTTTTTTTCCTAATAATCCTGGCATTTCAATTGTTGTTTATATTTGCCCCCTCACCCCCTAAAGGGGGATTTCGGAAGCGTTGTTAATAATTATTTGTTTCTGTCCCCTCACTTCTTCCCCCTTTAGGGGGTTAGGGGGCAGGTTTATACTTTAATTTCTACTTCTACTCCACTTGGCAATTCAAGTTTCATCAAAGCATCAACAGTTTTGCTGGTTGAGCTGTAAATGTCAATCAGGCGTTTGTATGAACAAAGTTCAAATTGCTCGCGAGATTTTTTGTTTACGAAAGTAGCACGGTTCACAGTGAAAATACGTTTGTGAGTTGGTAATGGAATTGGTCCACTTACTATTGCTCCTGTAGCTTTTACTGTTTTTACAATCTTTTCAGCTGATTTATCTACCAGGTTGTGATCGTAAGATTTTAATTTAATTCTGATTTTTTGACTCATTGTCGTTTTTTATATTAATTATTTTGTTTTGTTTGAAATTGATTCCGGTTAAGAGTCATTCGCTAACCACCAATCAATTTTCAATTATTATTTTGAACTGTCAACTTTGAACTATCAACTTTTTATAGTAATTCTACTTTCCCCTTAACTTCAGCTACAACCACTTTGGCGATTGCATTGGTTACTTCGGCATAATGATCAAATTCCATCGAAGATGTCGCACGACCCGAGCTGATTGTACGTAAAGCGGTTACATAACCGAATGTTTCGGACAATGGAACTTTTGCTTTTACAATACGTGCACCGGTACGGCTCGATTCCATTCCTTCTACCTGACCTCGACGTTTGTTTAAGTCGCCGATTACATCACCCATGTTTTCTTCCGGTGTTACCACTTCTATTTTCATGATAGGTTCCAACAGAACAGGTTTTGCTTTGGCACAAGCGTTTTTATAAGCTATTTGAGCACAAATTTCGAATGATAATTGATCCGAATCCACAGCGTGATATGAACCGTCAAGAACTGTTACTTTCAAAGAATTCAAAGGAAAACCTGCTAATACACCATTTTTCATGGCGATATTGAAGCCTTTTTGAATAGAAGGAATAAATTCTTTTGGAATGTTACCACCTTTTACCGAATCTACAAATTGTAATGTACCTTCAAAATCTTTGTCAGCAGGTTCAACGCGTACAATCATATCGGCAAACTTACCACGACCACCCGATTGTTTCTTGTAAACTTCGCGTATTTGCACTGCTTGAGTAATCGCTTCTTTATACGAAACTTGCGGACGACCTTGGTTACATTCCACTTTAAACTCGCGTTTCAAGCGGTCAATAATAATTTCGAGGTGAAGTTCACCCATTCCACTAATGATGGTTTGTCCCGATTGTTCTTCTGTGTGTACCGTAAATGTTGGATCTTCTTCAGCCAGTTTAGCCAATCCGATTCCTAATTTATCTAAGTCTTTTTGCGTTTTTGGTTCAATGGAGATACCTATAACGGGTTTTGGGAAGTCCATCGATTCCAATACTATTGGATGCGCTTCGTCGCACAAAGTATCACCGGTACGAATATCTTTAAACCCAACGCCCGCACCAATATCACCTGCCGAAATCAATTCGACGGCATTTTGTTTGTTAGAGTGCATTTGGAAGATACGCGAAATACGTTCTTTCTTTTCTGAACGGGTATTATAAACATACGAACCTGCTTCAAGCTTCCCTGAGTAAACCCGGAAGAAACACAAACGTCCAACATAAGGATCGGTTGCAATCTTGAAAGCTAATGCACACAACGGTTCTTTAGCATCCGGATGACGTACCACTTGTTTATCTTCGAAGCGAGGATCGAAACCAATCGTTTCCGGAGTATCCAACGGACTTGGAAGGTAAGCACAAACGGCATCAAGCATAGTTTGCACTCCTTTATTTTTGAAAGCTGAACCACAAATCATTGGATTGATTTCCATCGAAAGGGTTGCTTTGCGTATCGCAGCTTTGATTTCATCAACCGTAATGGTAGAAGGATCATCAAAATATTTTTGCATCAAAACATCATCATATTCAACAACAATTTCGAGCATTTTATCTCTCCATTCTTGCGCTTCGGCTAATAAATCAGCCGGAATTTCTTCCACATCGTATTGTGCTCCCATGGTTTCATCGTGCCACAGAATTGCTTTCATTTCCACTAAATCAATAACGCCTTTGAATTTTTCTTCAGCACCGATAGGAATTTGAATCGGACAAGGTTTTGCACCCAGTACAACTCTTACCTGACGAACCACTTCATAGAAATCAGCTCCGGAACGGTCCATTTTATTTACAAATCCAATACGGGGAACATTATATTTGTCGGCCTGATGCCAAACTGTTTCCGATTGTGGCTCAACGCCGCCAACGGCACAGAAAGTAGCCACAGCTCCATCCAAAATGCGCAACGAACGTTCCACTTCAACCGTGAAGTCAACGTGTCCCGGGGTGTCAATCAGGTTGATTTTATATTTTTCACCCAAATACTCCCACGAGGTTGTAGTAGCAGCAGATGTAATAGTAATACCGCGTTCTTGTTCTTGTTCCATCCAGTCCATAGTAGCAGCACCATCATGTACTTCACCGATTTTGTGTGTCAAACCGGTGTAGAACAGAATACGCTCGGAAGTTGTTGTCTTTCCGGCGTCGATATGCGCCATGATACCGATGTTTCTATTATAACTTAAATCTCCTTTAGCCATTTGTTAACTATAATTTTCTTTTTTATCTTGCTTACTTGATTCAATTAAAATCTAAAGTGAGCAAATGCGCGGTTGGCTTCAGCCATACGATGCATATCTTCTTTACGTTTGAAAGCACCACCCTGATTATTGAAGGCATCAACGATTTCGGCAGCCAATTTATCGGCCATCGAGCGTCCTCCGCGTTTGCGAGAGTATAATATAAGATTTTTCATTGAAATTGATTCCTTGCGATCAGCTCGGATTTCTGTAGGAACTTGGAATGTAGCACCACCCACGCGACGAGATTTAACTTCTACCAGCGGAGTAATATTTTCGAGGGCTTTTTTCCAAATTTCAAGCGGGGATTTTTCTTCGTTCGGAAGCTTGTTTTTCACAGTCTCCAGCGATGAATAAAAAATGTCGAAGGCGGTAGATTTCTTGCCATCATACATCAAGTGGTTCACAAATTTTGTGACCATTGACTCATTGAAAACCGGATCAGGTAATACGACCCTCTTTTTTGGTTTCGATTTTCTCATTTTTACTTAAAATTTCCGTTTTTGTTTTTTTGGTTGCTTTTAGTCTTACTTCAATAACTCCTCCGAGTCATTTACTCAACCTTTCATCTGCTACCTTAAAACGCAAACAAGTGTTTAAACTTGATTTTGTTAGTTTTTTTTGAAAGGATTTTCCTTAAGTCCCCTTTAGGGGATTTAGGGGCTACTTATTTCTTTTTTGCTCCTTTAGCGGGTGCACCTTTAGCGGTTGCAGCTCCTGCTTTTGGACGTTTTGCTCCATATTTCGAGCGACGTTGCGTGCGGCCGGTAACGCCGGCTGTATCGAGTGTTCCACGAACCACATGATAACGTACTCCCGGAAGGTCTTTTACACGTCCACCACGAACCATTACGATAGAGTGTTCCTGTAAGTTATGTCCTTCGCCCGGTATGTATGCATTCACTTCTTTTTGGTTAGTTAAACGCACACGAGCTACTTTACGCATAGCCGAGTTCGGTTTTTTTGGAGTGGTAGTGTACACACGAACACAAACACCGCGACGTTGTGGACATGAATCCAGCGCCGGCGACTTGCTTTTGTCAATGAGTTCTGCTCTTCCTTTTCTAACTAATTGCTGAATTGTAGGCATTTTACTTTGTTTTTTATAACTTTAACTGCTTTATTTTTATCCTGTTGGATTTTCTCCAAAATGGGTTGCAAAGATAGATATAATATTTTAATTGGCAATACACCTAATGAAAATATTTTTATTTCTGTTGTAAAACATAGTTTGGACGCGGGTTTTAGACTGCACAAAGTCGTTTTCCACTCATTGGTTTTTTGCTTCTTTCACTCGCGATAGGTATTCACCGCGTTCGTGATATTTGTTGCAATATATTCTTGCATATTGGTTCTAAAAGTTCCCCACAAGTCTTTAAACCTGCCGGGAATCTTTCAGAATTGCAAAATAAACCAACTGTCAGGTAAGTGGAACGAATACCGAGTTCGATGCTTTTTTCCCATCTGCCGAAGTTACAAAAGCATACACAAACTCAATGTTTTCCTTTGCCACGGAGGGAACGGTCAGAACAAGCTGACATTCCGGTTCTGTACCACGAGGTTGTTTGGCAAAATACAACGCTCCGTTTCCGGTTCTGCAAAGCACAGTGATCTGGTCATCGGATGCTGCATTCATTCCATAACCAAAGCACGATTCACAATCAAGCGAAATTCCATCAGCAGTAACAGTTGCCGAAAGGACATTTACACCCGGCAAACTTCCCTTGGAAATCTGCAACAGGCTGTAATCAATTACCGGCACTTCTCCCGAGCTATCAATGGCATTGGGCAGATTCAACGACATAAAATAATTGTACGGAGACTGTTTTTCGGGACGCACCGGAAATCCGATATTAATAAACCCGCCTATCGACTGGTACACGTCCGAAATAAGTTTAAAACCGGCCCGTTGGGCTTTTTGTAAATCGGAGTTCATGTTTTTACGAATGAACGCCTTGGAACTAACCACATTCTGTCCTTTGTGAACATACGTGTTTACATTAGCAAACGATTTCCTCATTTGACCCATGATGGGATTTTGAACAATACTCATAATATATTGGGCCTTCCTCATACCCGGATAGCAACATCGCTTCCTTCGTTGATTCAGACGATGCAAAACTACGGCATCTCCAAAATTTGCTTGTACAACTTGTAATACAACTTGTATAAGAAAGTTTGTAATTCATTGATTTAGTGAAAGATAAAAACGGGTGATTTCGGGGTGAATTTGGAGAAAGATTGTATGAATTAGATTTTATGATGAAGGGTTAATTCATAAATAAAGGCTTCACTGAATCAATGAAGTTTAAAATTAATAGTATGTTCTATCTCAAAAAAGTTCTAATTGCGAAATATGTTTCGGATGGAAAGTGCCAATAATCAAGAAAGGGTTTTTCCCTCTAAAATGGTGGACTTGGGTTGTTCCCATAAAGAAATATAAATCCTTTGTTTGAGCGAAATTATCAAGATACTTCTTGCGGACATCTTCGCAGGCTTTTTGTTCATTGCCTTTCCAACGATGCAAACTATTCCAGTAAAGTTGTCCAGTCTCCCAGTCTTCTATCATCGTTTTGCTTTGTTTCCCTTCTTCATCTTGATAAATAAAGCTGAATTTATAGGGTAACTTTTTCATTACCTCAAACTGCTTTTCATCTGCACTCTGAAATAAATTAAATTGTTTGAACTGAGCCAGTTTATCTCTTGTCCATGCTCTGTCTACTTCCTCCCATATAAAATCTATTACTTTGGTGGGTTTAAATACAGCAAGTGAGGTACAAATGGTTTTATTTTTTGCTTCTGCAATTAATTCCGCCATATTTGTATAAACCTTATTCAAAACATATTTACGACGTTCCAACCAGGCATCACCATCGGGGTCAATTTTACCGAGTACCCGAATGGGCTGATCGTGCGAAACTGGCCTGTAGCTTTCGGGGCGTGAATCTGACGTATTTTTCACCAAATCAAGTTCAATCCATTCATATTTGGCGTACTGTTCATGGTATGCTTTTTTACGAAATTGAATAGGATATATGCGCACCCAACTACCATCCTCCCTGAAACCGGCTGTACAAACAAGTTCTTCGTACTTTTTGGAAATAGCCGGATAAGTTTTCACGGTAATGAGAACTTTGGTTAGTGCCATATCAGATATGTTTTAGTTCATACTTAAAGCCGGGGAGGTTTACAATAGCATCAGCCAAATGTTTGCGGTGGCATTGGCATATATTGGCTTCGAAACAAGTCAAAGCTATTCGTTTTTTATCTTTCAACAGTTTCAATAATTTTTCCTGACTAACCAACACAGGTGGTAACACTTCCTTGCGGTAGAGAGTAAACAATCTGTCATAATCTGCCTGAGAGTTTAATTCCTGTCGTTTGTCTGACTCTATCCCCAATTCCGGTAGATGTATATAGCTGATACCGACTCCTTCGCAAGCATTTTGAAGTTGCGATTTGCTAAAACCGAATTTCATGCTGAGCGAGTTTTTGCGCACGTCGCACAGCACTTTTACATCGTTGCGAATAAGCTTATTCAGATATTCTTCCAGACTGATGCCTTCGTATCCAATAGTAAATAAAATCGTTTTGTTGTTTACTGGTTTGCTGTCAGTAACGCGACGATATTCATCGGCGCTTAAGCGCTCTTTAGCTATAATGCTGTTCAGTGCGTAATACGGAAATTGGATATAGGTAAGCTTTATTAATTCATCAGTACTCAGTTTACCATAAAGGTTTTTTGCATACAAAATAGCCTTGCGATCCCGTTCTTTCAATTTGGGCATATAACTGACAGTATCTGTTTTTACCCATGTTTTACCTTCTTCTATTACCTGATTGTACTTGGTCATAGTATGTAAATCGGCGTTAGCCTGAAACGAATAACAACCATACTTGTATGGCACAAAATAAAAATCGGCTTTCTCCTGCTGCTTGCTTACAAGCATAAGCAACTTCTGCAAACTTATTTTATCCAGTTTGTTTTCAAAGGTTTCCAACAACGCTAATAATATTTTTCGACGGTAATACATGGGGCAAAAGTACGAAAAAAATCAATTAAACTGGTTTATTACTTAATCTTTTCCCATTTTCTCTTCCAAGAACTAAACCTCTTTCTTCTGAAAAAATAAAATTATTCTACTTTCCTAAAGTTGCATTTAACACTTGGATTCAAGAAATAATAAAGCTATTCTCTGATAATTCTACTTACTTGGATTATATTCAAAAGCTCAACTTTATCATTAATACTTTCTATTATAGAATTTAGGTGAAATGTACTCCAAATACAACTTGTATAAGAAAGTTTTTAATTCGCTGATTTATTGAAAGATAAAAAAGGGTGATTTTGAGGTGAAAAGTGAGAAAGGATGTATGTTGTCGTGATTATTTCAGGTCTCCGATGTAAGTCATGCCCCAACTATTCATAGATGCAGCCATCCGATGAATAAAATGCAGTTATTCTTCATCATCATCATCAAAAAAATCATTCATCCAATCCGGATTAAAATCGCCGTCCGATTCATCCGGCTCATCAAACGGACTAACTCCTGGTGGATTAAACAACCCCCAACGATCTGCAATATAGTTCGTCTTATCGAAACCCGTCACCCAGTCAATAAATAACAGACGGTATTCTTCAATCCTATCGCGCACCATTTGATAATAGTCGGTGTGCTCAAAACCAAAGTCCCGAAGCGAGTGGATATGCAATTTCAGACTCATAGCCGATTTTCGGATAATGGCGACATTCTCCATGCGGATATCGTACAAATCACCTCCTTCGGCAGCTGCTATTTTAGCCGTAAGCATATACACATCTTCCAGCATCAATTTTTTTGTCCAACCGAGATGCTCATTTTCATCGTCAATCAGATCGGCAATGGTACGCACCAAATCCAGTATCTCACGCCCTTTGAGGTAAAGCGGCATTTTCTCCAACTTATCGTGGGTGTTTTCGTAGTCGTTGTATTCGGGGAACATAAGAATTAATCGTTGTAGTATTGATAATAAATGTCGGAAATATCATCTGCAAATCCATACCCGCAAACCGAAGCCCATTTCAAACAATCCACACAACGAAGCTTAAATGCATCTAATAAATTATTTTTGTCCATATATTGCAATGCGGCTTTAAAGTTATTGTAAGCGCTGTTGTAATATTGTTCCGACATATCGCCATAATTGTAAGTAAACTGACAGGCCATTTCGGGCAAAGTAAGCATTAAGTCGGCTAATAATTCGGATGCAGGTTTTAATGCACGAAAATCGGCTATAGCTTTTTTAGCAACCGAAAAGCGTGTCTTTGGATCGAAATATTTTCCTTTTGGATAAAACTCATTGACAATAACGGTTCTATATTTCTCAAACATTTCTTTTTCGTTCGGATTTAGAAAAAATTCAAGATATTCCTTTACAGGCTTCATATTATCGTACATTTCAAGTACGGTTTCAATCATTTGCTCTTTAGTGAGCGATTGAAGGTGTTTTTTTAAGGCTGATTTGGACATACTATATTGGTTTGATTTTTATACTTATATATTTGCATTGATAAAAATGAACGAACATTTTTTACGTATTTCAATAATGCGGACCTAACAGGTTTCCAAAACCTGTTAGGTCTTATGTTATTTTCTCCAACTTATCCTGAGTGTTGTCGTAGTCGTTGTATTCGGGGAACATATTTAGTCGTTCCTTATAAAGTCATTTTCAAGCAGCAAAGCATACTACATTCTCTGGGAAAAGTATTTGTAAAATGAAATAAAAAACCTTTTTCTTTAGCTTTTCCATCTTTTTCTTCATATTCCAAGCAGTTGCAGCTTCCAGACTTTCGATGGAAGTGATAAACTATTGTATTTGTCCAACGCAATGACCCGACTTCGTCTATTGCTGGAAATTCACTCAGAAGGTATTTTTGTTCAATAACGAAACAGTGATTAATTCCGCATATAGTTCTTTACAAAATGATTAACCGGCTCACCAATCGTTCCGAAGCCGTTTCAACAACACATGAATAAATACCGCTCTTTAAGTTAGAAACGTCAATGGAATGTTCTGCCGTCTCACTCGATGAAACCAAGTATCCGGTCATCGAATAGATACTATAATGAAATGTACCTACGTTTTCATCAAAATTTAATTGGACATGATCTTTTGCCGGATTGGGGTAAATCGAAAGTTTTCGGGTGACAGGACGTTCAATACCTGTTGCAGTTGCAAAACTAAAGGTACTGTCTTTCATATTTCCCCATATATATTCAACTAACTGCGGATAATCAATAAACGGATTCCGGTTATGCTGAAGTGTATAAACCGTTTCATTCCGTTCCAGTTCTTTTTCACTCACAGGGTCCATCCTATTCCATTTCAGCAACAATGGAATCGCCCAGGGCTGAAACGATGGATATACACCACCTGTTATCTCATATTGTCCGGTGTTGTCACTTCGCCAGGTAGTATAATCCTGATAGCATGTTGCCATATAAAAATACGTCCGGGCAAAATCGCCTTTGTATTCATCAGCCGGCTCAAATCCACTACCGCTATACCCCACTGTGATCGATGTACCGCTTTTACTCACGCCGTTATTTCCTGCGGGAGTGGTTGCACCCACTTCGCTCAACGGGTTATTACCTTTCGATCGGTTTATTGAATTATTCGAAGGATAAAGGTTCATTAAATCGCCATAAGCATATTCATTATCAACGGTTGGGCCGCCCCACCACGAGTTGGGCACACAATGTTCCTTGTCAATTGAACTATGATCACTAAAAAAGACAATATTGTTCGAATACATATCCCATATCTCTGTTGAATTGGATGGCAAGAAATCGGTCTTTGGAAAATAAATCCACAAATTATCATATTTCAAACTGACATGGGTTTTTATGGCAAGGAATGCAGCCGTTTTAAGTTCGGCTGTTTTCTTTCCTTCCAGATTTGCATAATAACCGGTTGGGATTGCCCCAAATATCGATAGGTTGAGTAAAAGAAAAAGGGCTAAAGAAAAGCATGTTTTCATATTCATACTATATTCATTTTTTGGTAAGGATGTATTCATTTTTTGTCAGTTTATTTCCCGTTTGTCAGGAGTAAGTTATTAAAAGTATTGCTACTCCTACAGTTTCCGGTGGGGTTGTACAGTAGTTTTTCTTTCGGTTTCACTTCGCTTAACCACAAAAAAAATACAGGTAGAATAGATCCACCTATATCGTTTGTTCCGTATATTGCTTGCGCGGCGAGTTCTTTTAGCGGTGCAAATGTACTAATTAATTCTTGATTCCGTCATTTTTTTATTTCAACACTTCTTATTTAACTTACTGACCGGTTTTATTTTGATTGATTGTTCAATTGCGGTTAATCACTGTTCTTGTTTCTTAAAGAAGCTCCCTACAAGTCTTTCAACCTGCCAACGTTTTTCAGCAGGCCCAGATAAAAAGGGAAAACGATTGAAAGGTTCTATTTTTTTAAAAAATTACATTAGTTGGTGGTTTTTTTAAAAATGAAAGCGTGTCGATATCACTACGCCACGCTTTCGCCCAATAACAAACCTTTAATCTAAACTACGATGAAAAAAAACCAATTTTTATAATTGTTTTCTGTCGAACTTACCGGTGATTATTTTATGTCAATAATTTTTTGTTTATCAATAGATTCCGGAAGTTGTATGTTCTTCGATTTTCCAATAATTTTCACTACTTCCGGAAGCGAATCGGGATAAATAAACTCTTTTAAATCAAAGTTTTTGACATTTTTAAGGGTGAGTGCAGGTCCCGATTGAGGAACAATATGTATGTTTTTAAATTTAATTCCATCCGATTCACAAATTACTGCACCAAACTGAGAAGTTATTACTGCATTTTCTACATTAATATTTGAAATATTCATTTCGGGTAATCCATTGAAAAACATGGCTCTGCGCGCATTGCGTGAAACGATATTCTTGACAAAGATATTTCGAAACGAAGGAGTTTCAGCAGTTACCGGAGGATTTTGAGTCTGAGTGGGAGTTTCATCGCCGTCTTCCAACGATTCTGAAGCCGATTTTCCACCATAATATAAATCGAACAGAAATGAATCGGTCACTATATCGAACATGTAAATGTCACTGATATAGATATTTTCAACGAGTCCGCCTCGACCACGGTTGCTTTTAAAACGAAGTCCGACATCCGTTCCCAGAAACTGGCAATTACGTACGGATATATTCCGAACACCACCTGACATCTCACTTCCTACCACAAATCCACCATGGGCTTGAAAAACTTTGCAATTGTCAACAATCATGTTTTCCGTTGGTCGGGCACGACGCCGACCTTCTTCGTCTTTGCCTGATTTGATACAAATGGCATCGTCACCCACATCGAAACTGCTGTTTAAAATCAATACATTTTTGCACGATTCCACATCAATTCCATCACCATTTTGTGCATACGCCGGATTCCGAACCGTTATATTATCCACTATCAGGTTAGTACACAGTAAGGGATGAATATTCCAACTGGGAGAATTTTCGAACAAAACACCTTGCAATATCACGTTTTTACATTCAATCAGATTTATCATTGCCGGACGAAGGAAATCTTTGATTTCTATCCATTCAGCGTCTGTAAGTTTTTGGTTTGGAACATTCATATCGCTCATTGATTGACCCTTCAACGAACCTTTTGAAGGAAACCAAAAACCCGGATCCTTTAGCACACCACCCGATTTTACTACTTTCTTCCATTGGGTATCGGTTACTTTCGACTTTTTCAGGGGTCGCCAGGCAGCGCCTGAACCGTTGATGGACCCTTCGCCTGTGATGGCTACATTGACTGCATTTCTGGCTGAAATGGGCGATTGACAACGACGCGTTTCCAATCCTTCAAAAATAGTATTTACCAACGGATACAAATTGAAATCCGGAGAAAACAAAATAAGTGCACCCTTTTCCAAATGCAGGTTGATATTCGATTTCAACTCGATGGGTCCGGTGAACCAAACTCCTGCCGGAACAACGAGTTTACCTCCGCCTTTAATCGATAATGCATCGATTGCATTCCGAAACGCTTCGGTGTTAAGCGTATATCCATCGCCTTTTCCACCGAATTCAGCAACCGAAACCGTATTGTTTTTAAATACGGGAGCTTCCACTTTCGGCATCGGGAACGGGAGATTTTGATAGAGATAATCATACGTGTTTTTTGCCTCCACGTAGCTCGAAACAGAAAATAAAACCAGAATACCTGCGAAATTTCGTAAGTTTTTATATAAACTCATTGTTTGATGAATTGATTTGTTTGAAAATAAGGAATAAGCTTACACAACACGTTAGGATAGTATCGGGATATTTGCCAATAGTTCAGACAAATATCCCGAGTTTTAATTAATACCACCTCAAATCACCTGCCGTTCCTTTTCCAGGAAAAGCGGCATCTTTCAGTGTAAAATCACCTGATACAGGATTATTCCACAAAGAAGTTGATGCTCCTGAATACGGAGTCATTTTAGATTTTATAGAAGTGCTTGTTACAGGAGCTGGAATAGGATCATCCACATAATCGGAAGTATAATACGTGCCGGTAATGTTAACGATTGTACCCGTAAGGTATCTCATTCCGTTGGCACCAATGGCAGCTCCTGAACTACCCAAAATGCAGTTCTTAATGTTAATCCCATTGGTGAAGGTTGTACCATTTGCATCGATTAAATACCTGGCTGAACTTGGATCTTGCATACTCTGGTTTATCGTACAATTGGTAATATTCAGGTTTCCCATTATAGCCACAACCGGAGCGGCAGCTGTACGTAAAACCAACGATCCTTTAAAGTTGTACACCGTGCAATTGTTGAAATAAATATTTTTAAAGTAGTCAGCTGAGTTACTGTTTACAATAGCATAAGTGCTCGAGAAACCGATTTCATTTATTACACAACTATTAAAGCTTAACGTGTCAATTGACTGACCTTTTGAAGCTTGCAGACGCATAGGTGTATTCCCAAAATTATGCAAATTACAATTTTTAAACGATAATGATTTTACTGTTGTCATTAAATTGTTATTGAACAAATATCCAATCTTAATGGCTGCTGTGTTGTTATCACAATAACCGGTAAAATCAATATTTTCAAATTTAACGTAGTTCATTGTCGATTGATCCACAAAACCTAACATACTTGATGTTGCAGTTGGTGTAGCACCGGACATACAAACAATCGGACGATTAGTTGCTGATAATCCCCTTACTTTTACGTCTTTACTAAAGCGATATGTACTTCCACCCATAGGGAAATTCACACCCGGGGCCAAAACAATTACCTGACCTGCTGTCGCATTTGTAATGTTAGTAGGAAGGTCGGCACCTGAATCAAGATAGTAGTCACCTTCAACAAGAGCTGACGTTTTGCCTCGTAAAATGTCTTTGTTATAAATCTGAATTGTATAGTTTGAATTTGGAAGAGAAGCAATTACTTTTTCACCTGCTGCCGCTTCATCGCTTGTGATACTCACTGTTGAAGTGGTATTATCGCTTGCTGTTATAACCAAGTGAGTTACATTTGCTTTTGGCAACCATTTAATATCGAGTGAATTCATTGCTGCCATAAACGGAACATTTATACCAAAAATATTCTCTGATTGAGTTTTAAATGACAGCGTAGAATTGAAACCGGAATTTTTGATTTTGGTTGTGTCAATGGCATTTGCACGTATTTTGGCATAATATGTTGTAGCACCGGCAAATTCCTTCACATAAGATAGTTGTGTGAGGGTAGTATCAACCACAGGTTTGCTATAATCCAAACTATCTAAACTTACTTGCAACGTATAAGAAGTTGCATTATTCACAGCTACCCAACTTAGTGTAACCTGGGTCTTATTCACTGTAGCTGCAAAACTTATCGGACGGAATAAACGACTTGTATTCAGTTCGGTTACCTGATTAAAAATGTCATTACAGCCGGTTGTAAAAAACATGACTGAAATACACACTATAAAGGCGATTTTTTTTATTAATCTTTTCATATTCTTTTTCTTTTATTTTTCAAAATTAATAACCATAATCATTCGTTAGCGTACCGTTGCTCGAATCAAGAAATACTTGCCAAATAGGCCAGAACTGACGGGAATTCGGATCTAATTGATAGAGTGAGCTTATTTTATCATCAGTCAGGTTATTCAACCCATCACTTATAAACCAACCTTTATTCGTTGGGTAATTCAGAGCTGCACCTTCGGCATCGGTATTTCCATGTTCCAAACCATAAATTACAAGCGATTCACCATCTACTGCGGTTTTATAATAGATTTTGTCAGGCAGATCGGCATACGAACCTGTTCTGTAAGCAAGAGCCGTCATTTTTGTTCTAGCTTCGCTAAGTTTAGTATCAAGCAAATTCCAACGGATCAAATCAGCTTTGCGTAACATTTCTCCACAAAACTCTAACGCCCGTTCATCGACAATAGCATTAAAAAAGGTTTCTTTACCTGCAGTAGCTGATGCCATAAACGCATCTACTTTTGTTGAATTAGTCGGGAATGCGCGGCTACGAATCGCTTTCAAATAGGGTGCTGCAGCCGATGGAGATTCCAACTCATTAATTGCTTCAGCAGCCATAAGATATACATCAGCTAAACGCATACATTGCCAATTAATTCCATCGTCATTTGTTGAAGTTACAACTCGTCTCATCCATTCATAACGAAGTTTCCCAAAACACCATGAACTTATTTTACGGGGTACCTGAATGCCATTAGTCCATTCGTAAGGTACACAGGTAATATCGCGACGAACATCTTCTTTATCATAATCGTAAAACAAATTTGGAAGAGGCCCGTTAGTTCCACCTTGAGCTTGTTGTGTATATTTATCGGTAGTTGTGTGTTTTACACCAAACGTATAAAGAACCCTACCACGACCATCGGAAAACGGAATTTCGAAAAGCGATTCAAGTCCGGCAGTCACTTTATCCTGACATAAATTTCTAAAGTTCTGTTCAAAAGTCCCTAATTGACAGGTATTACTATTTATAATATCCAGACATTCCTGTTTTACAATCGGATATAATTTTTCAACTGTCAAGTCCGGATCTGTACTCCGACGAACAGTCCCATCCGGACGTTGTGAGAAACCGGAGGCAGCCAAACAAATTCGGGCACGAAGTCCTTTAACGAATGCTTTATTAACCCTTTCGGTGCTACTGGTAACTGTACTTCCATTTGGCCATGGAACCAAACTTTCAGCTTCTGCCAAATCGGCAATAATTTGTTTGTAAATTACGTCTCTGTCCGACTTTGCTACATAGAGAGTAGAAGTCGTCAGCGGTTCAAAACGTGCCGGCACATCGCCCCAGGCTTTTATCAGATCATTATAGATTAGTGCTCTGAGTGTAAGAGTTTCCCCTAACAATTGAGCAAGTCTTTCATTGGTTTGAACATTTCCATACAAGCGTAAGCCCCGAATACAAAGGTTGGCACGTTCGATACCTTCGTACATTTTTGCCCATGCATTGTCAGCAGTATTCATATTTGAATCACTTACCTTTGGATTGTAACCGGTTAACGAAGCCTTATCATCGGTTGTTTTTTCAGAAGTGTTATACCATTCAATATCAGTATTCAATCCATAATATGGAATAAAACGTCCACGATAGGAGTTTGTTTCAGAAAACGATTGATGGATGGCCATTACTGCCTCTTCAGCTAAAACCGGAGTAGAGAAAATAAAGGATTCGTCCATTGACGATTGCGTAGGTGCATTCAATACGTCAGCACAAGAGCTTAGGAAAGCAACCAACGACAAGATTATAAATGATTTTAATATTATTCTTTTCATTTTATTAATGTTTACAAGATTAAAAACTCAAATTAAGACCTACAACGATTTGACGACTCTTAGGATAGGCAGAATAGTCAACTCCCGGAGTTAATGTGGTTTGACGACGAGTTGAAACTTCAGGGTCAAAACCTGTATAGTTTGTCAAACAAAATACGTTATAACCGCTTACATATAACCGCAAATTTTGAATTTTTAAGGCACTCAACATTTTATGAGGCAATGTATATCCTACCGAAAGCGTATTTAGACGTAAAAATGAACCATCTTCAACTGCCCAGTCTGAAAAAACAAATTTCTTTGTATAAGGCGACCACAAGGTAGTATTTACATTCATAGCAGCCAATTGAGCAGGATCGTTATTAATAGTTCCTGTTCCATCTGTGTTTAAGTTTGTCCACCGTGAGCCATCGGCCATCATCGAAATCATATTTCGATATTGGTATTTACTGGTAGATGTATATTCAATCTTGTTCGCATTATAAATATTATTGCCATAACTCCAATCAAAATTCGCAGATAAATCGAATCCATAAAGTCTTCCATTCATTGTGAAACCACCAGTATGAATCGGATTAGCATCACCAATAACTTTTCGGTCCAGATTATCTTCGGTAACCAGATTATCACCGCTTAAATCTTTTAGTTTCATAGAACCCGGTCGAAGTGTACCAATAACAGGCGAACAGTCTGTAACTCCATCTTTCAGAATCCATTTTTTGGTAGTTGCATTGTATCCGCTAAAATCAGAAACTTCGTAACGACCGTCAGAAAGATAGCCATACATTTGACCTACCGATCCACCTTTTGCAACCCAATAGTCAACACCTATTTCAGTAGAAGCCCAACCACTAGCCTGACCATAATCATTCATAATACCTAATGAGTTGATTCTGTTTTTATTAAAGCTGATATTTGCACTAAAATTCAAGCCGAAGTTTTTCTTATTCAGTGCCACCCAATTAATAGTTGCCTCTATACCTCGGTTTTCTGTTTCACCCATATTCCGGTATTGCGTATCGTATCCGGAGCCGGGAACCGGGAAATTAATCAACAAATCAGTTGTTGTATTCAGATATGCTTCCAATGAACCATTTAATTTACTATTAAACAATGTAAAGTCCAACCCAATATTACGGGTAGTAGTTGTTTCCCATTTCAAATCAGGGTTAGCCATCGTTTTTGATGCACGCCAAATAGAACTAAATCCATTAATATAGGTTGTAATACTAGATTGATATGATTGTACCATTTGTCCGGAAGGTATATTATTGTTACCGGCAGTACCAAAACTAAAACGCAGTTTCAAATCGTCTAACCAGTTATGAGTCATTTCCATAAACGGTTCGGAAGAAATACGCCATGCTATTGCTGCCGAAGGAAAATATCCCCATTTGTTCGCTTCCGAGAATTTACTTGAACCATCAGCTCGGAAAGTAGCACTCAACAAATAGCGACTTTTATAATCATAATT